>SBAV01000475.1 GCA_005239965.1 Methylobacter tundripaludum | reverse complement strand
TTAATGTGATGGAAGGTAAATAGGCTGGTGCCAATTTGCATATTCCCATCCGATTGAGAACTTCGGTGATTAAATCGTCTTTCACACCGCAGACAAAATCAATTCCACTGGTTTCCATAAAATCCTCCATAGCTGTCAACAGACAGAATTACCCCATTACAATATAAATAATTTATAACCACTCAGCCTTGAATTATCTGGACTACAGCGATTTTTTATACCAAAATCGACTAAAAAAATGTTGTTTTTTGCTCTTTTCACCAATAAAATCGCTACATCTCGTGTTTTAATAGGCTGCATAGTTACATAATTCAAATCAATGGAGCTAGCCCCATCCATTGATTTGCGAAGAACAGCATCTAGGGCGAAAGAACAAACGCAATCAAAGCCGACGCATCATATTGGCTTTGTCGCCCCCAACCATTTTGTATTGTGGTCGCCACATAGATATGCTCCGCAAAACCAGCAACAGTGCAAGACCCCAGCAAGTTGCCCACTGTGCCGGAACTGGCCAACAGCATGAGAGGTGCAGTAACTGGGCCGCTGGTGGGCGGAGGCAGCGGAACATTATTGACACCTTTCACCAATTGAAACGAATAGTTGGCGAACTTCCCTGGATGGCCTGCCGAGTAAGTCATTTTGACTTTATCAGTCGCTTTGGTGGCAGGGTTGTATTTCAACACACCGCAGGTGGGTTCTGCGCCTACGCCATTAATGGTTGGCACATTGATGCCCGCCAGGCATTGTTGGTTGTTGATCAGTATGGTCAGCGGCGTGCTGGTTTCGACGAGTACCCCCGCGGCGGTGATAAACTCTAGTACGATGGTATGCAACCCGTTACTGAGGGCAGTCGAATCAACAAAGCCACCCAGCGACGGATTCATCCACAAAAACAGCTCACTCGTTGTATGCACGGGGTAGTAGCCCAGTTGCCCGGCGATTTTCGTCGGTGTAATGGTATTCAGGAAATAATGCAGACCATCCCATTTGTAGTCACTCCACGGTGCCGTGCTGTTGACCACACCATCAACCTTAACCCGGTAATACCTCGCGCCATCGTTGAAAGCCCGCTGGTGATTGACCATCAACGGCAACGAACCACCGAAAGGCGCGTTGACGACATGATAAAAATAGCCAGCATCCGTCGTGGCTAACCCATTGGGCAAAACCTTGTCGAAAGGCACGAAACCGATGCCCATCAACAGGGGCCCGCTAGCTTGGAGGGCAATGTATTCCAATTCTTCAATGATTTTATCACTGCAAATTAAAATATCCCCTGGATTTATCATGGCGACACTGGAGGGTCTAACGGGAACCCCCACCGCAATAACTTGTGCTGCTTCAGCAGATAAATTGATACGGGTGATACGGTTGGCAGGATCACGTTCTGGGACGAGCAGGGATGTCTGTGCCGGACTCTCCCACGTCAGGAAAAAGGGATTGACCAGCCCCGTTGCCAGCTTGGTTCGCGCGCCATTGCTCAACTGGATTCGACTGACGCGGCCTTTGTCGGCCCCCGCCGTCTGTTCGCTGACATAGGCATACTGTAGATCGGCACTCAATACCAAGCCAACCGCATTCTCCAGGTTTGAGACCAGGGCGATTTTGCTGCCATTGTTCAAATCGATACGCCATAAATGCCCTGTAGGGGCGTATTCGACAACATAGGCGGCATGGTTTGGTTCATCCAAAAATAGTTGCTGGGGCGCGATCAAGCCAGAAGCGACTGTTGTTGCCGCCGCCCGGTTGGCATTGTTTATAACAACTTTGAGCAGATTTCCCGCACGTTCCGTTACATAGGCATGAATGCCGTCGCCGCTCAATTTGACATCTTCAGGTTGTTGATAGCCAGTGCCCAGCACCGTATAGGCGGGGTTTAGTTTATAAGTCACCCACTGGATGTTGAGGTTGTAGCCATAGGATAAAACCTTCACTTTGGCGTAATTGCCTTGCGCGGTTAGCACAGCGAATACATCCCCTGGAACCAGTTTGTTGCTCGCATCGTTGTTGCCAGGAATTGGTGTGGTTGAATAGGTCTGCTTTTGCAGGCTGTCAGCCGTCAGTGTGTTGAAATTAACCAAGCCAAGGTTGACAATGCGGGCGTTGTTTCGCGGCACCATCTGCCTTTTCGTATCGGTTATCTGTTCCCACCAGATATCGAAGTCAGATCCAAGACCGCCCTGTACCCCTGTTTCGAGGTCGAAAGTCCAGGTGCCTTTCAATAGGATTGATCCTGAACTGACGACGGCTGAAGTACGGAACAGGTTTAAACTGGATAATTTGCCGCCAAACTCGACGAAAATCAGTTGCGCGTGGGAACGACGAAAATCGGAGCCGATAGCCCCCGCTAGATTCGTTGCTAATTGCGTTGAAGTGTTCATAATTGGTTTCCTTTTGTTGTGAATGTTGCGTCATTCTCTGGCGTTTTGGATTCCAAAAAATCAATGGTGTCAGACATCATTGATTCAAAAACGTTGGGTTGCCAAAAATAGCAGGCAATCCGACTTACACGGCTGAAACGAAGCCTTGGCATCGAGCTTAAGTCATAAATTACATTATTCACCCCAACCCCTTGGTTCAACAAACCACAAGCTTCCTGAGTTGCCATTCTCATCCGCTTTCCAGAAAATTAATATCAGAAAAATCTGATTTTTTGATAGGATTAGTCCTAGGGGTTATAGGAATTGTCCTATACGACTAGTGGTAATCTGCGAAAAAATAATCAGGAGCGAGCTTGAAAACAAGCACCTTAAAGACTTTCGTTACTGCTAGTGAGCCTGTGCTAGTACTTAGTCACTTTAATTATGACGAGTAAAATTAACGTTAATAAGCCAATAGTAGTCGTGCAATTACTAGACAAAATAAAAATGACTTAGTACTAGGTTATGCCCCAGGAGGAAAGTCCTTGAGTTGACTGACATCTGTGATCACAATCTGGGGTTTTCCTTGCGGATTTGGTGGGTACATGCTGGCAATTCCTGAGACATACATATAGTTACGGCCCTGCTTGCCATAACGGTTTTCGATCAGCCGCAGAACCGTCTGTGCTTCGGGCGAATCGCGGTTCGGAATCCACAGGTTGAATTTTTGGAAGACGGAGCCTGCGTAAATCAGGGCACCGCCGCCCGTCCACGCATTAATACCAGACTGAAGATCGCACAGGACCGTTAATTGGTTTCCGGATTTGGCGGCTTCCACAATCGCATCATAATCGGTGCGTACTGACAGTGCACCTGCTTGGATGCCGTACAAACGATAGTCTTGAACGACACTGTCACGTAAGTGCCACCACGGAATCAAGAGCGAATAATCGCGCTGGTTGCCTCCAGCATTGGTGGCCGGGTTCCAAATGGCTACGCCTGCGGCTTGCGCCTTCGATTCAGCCGCCATGAAATCGGCATGATAAAGTCTGGAACGTCCGTATTTGACAAAGTAAGGACTCCAGCCTTCTTGTACGATTTTTAGGTTCGAGTTTTCCTGTGTTCCGGATTTATAGATATAGCCAAGTAGCCGCCCGTAATTGTCGCGGTGTTTGCGTAGGCATACCTGTACCGGGTCGTTGGTGTCAAATTCGATGTCCACTTGCACATCGCCAGAAGGTATGCCTTGCTCGTTTGCGCCAAAATATGCTTTCGCCCATTTCGATGCCAAGATGCCTGCATTGGTGACAGGTTTGTCACTGCCATGTTGGCTTTCTTCGGTGTCCAGGCAAACAAACCGGATAGATTCTTCTTTGTTATCAAGCAGTATTTTGATGGTATCGCCATCGATTACTTTCGTTAGTTTGAGGTTTTTTAGGATTGTGCCTTTCATTGGATTCCCCTTTTCTACAGTGCCCGATCTGGGTTTGCAAACTCCGCCACGCCTTATATGTCAATTTCTATTAACATTTAGAGTTTTGTGGCATGAGTATGCCCTCCATTATCCAAACTTTTACAACCCAAACTGCTGGGTATCTACATACTCTTGTCTAAATAGCGTCCACCAGTCATCAGCCTGACCTTTCAACACATATTCGTAAGGAATCCAACCGTAGCCCTTATCACCCCACTTTGTTCCCCACGAGTTTCTGATCAGAAAGGCTCCCGTGGTTTCCGCACCACAGATAGGGTTCTTGATTTTCTTGGCATCGTCATAGCCAACTGCTACAACAGCATGCCCTCCCACAGCTTTCTCTTTAGGGCAAGGAAAAGGAAAATGGCCATTGCTGCCTGAATACTGGTAAGAGCTATACACTGTAAACCCAAACATCGAAGGCATGTTCCCTGCCAAAAAGATTTTGATCCGTTGTAACAAATCAGCAGGTGGCAACCCAGGGGGATCAAGCCGGAAGTAATCAATGGACTGATAATTTTGCGCATAGGCATAACAGAATGCAGGCGGTTCCATATCAAAATTGGATGTGGGGGGCGCTACCGGTCCGGGTGTTACTGTAGTGTATGGCCAGTATTTTTCAGGGGGTACGCCAAATAAGGTTAAGGCAGCCATCGTAGTACTGAGATAGGCACCGGTATCACCTGTCCAGCCGAGCAGGTTCCGTGTCACCTTGTAAAGGAACAGTCTTGAGGCATCAATATGCGTGCCAAAAGCTTTTTTCTCATAAAATTCTATCAACCCAACGCCTGCCTGAGCCGTGCAAGAACCTAAATCACGTTGATCCTCGATCTCGGTACACCACTCCCTAAGATCAACTGAATCCGGCAATGAAACCGGCGCAACTGACACAGGGATGTTGATTTTCATAAGCAAAGGCTTAATTTTTTCATGTTCTGGCGTGTAGTCCCTGAAGTCAGGTAAATCACGTAACCAGCCCATTCCTTGAGTTTTAACAGTATTGGTATCCATGGTGTTCTCCTAAATTAATAGTTGGTTTCTATAGATGCTGAATGGAAACTCACAGAAATTAAGTGCAGTTCCCGTCCAGTTTTTCATGTTTTTTCAAGATGTACCACCACCATGAATGTGCTGATTTGGCGTTAATCGTCTTTTACGGCAATGTTTAACGTGAACGATTTGAGTGGCGTTACCCCTTTTTCGAAAGGCCGCAGATAAACCAACCTCAATACCGTTTGGCCCTTTGCTGCAACCGTAAAACGCAAAACAGCGTTGCCGCCT
>SBAV01000184.1 GCA_005239965.1 Methylobacter tundripaludum | reverse complement strand
GGGTTTATTCTCTTCGTCATTTTTGGGGGATTTCTGGTTCTGAAGTGGCGAAAGCTAATCTGGCTTCACCTTCCTGCCGCAATGTGGGGTATCCTGATTGAATTTTTCGGATGGATTTGCCCGTTAACAAATATCGAAAACAAATTGCGCTCGGCAAGCGACGGAGTTTATGTAAGCGGCTTTATCGAACACTATATTATTCCGATGATTTATCCTTCAGCATTGACAAGAGAAATACAAATCGGCTTGGGGTTTATAGTTATTCTGCTTAATTTTTTTGTCTACAAAAAGTTTTTGATGCGAACCAACAGCGAGTAGCTTCAACTCCGAATTTTGGATTCCCGATTAAGAGGCCATGCCATTTTCAACGCAAACAATCAAATAACAATGGGCGGGAAACGATGTTTGTCGTTTCCCGCCCATTCATAGCCTTACCACCACCTGCGATGCAATCGCCTATTGTTGGACATTAGTCGCTTTATCTGCACCTTTACTGCCTTGCTGTGGCGCAGGGCTATCGGCATCAACACATGCGCTCAGTGCGAAAACAGCTGTCACTATCAATAACAATTGGCTTATAATTTTCATAACATTCTCTCATTCATAATTTAATATACGCCTTTCTTAATCACTGTTTCGATAAGATGAAGACTCAATAGCCTTTATCGGCTGGTGATTATTTTCACACCATTGCTAATTCCCAAATTGATATGAATCAAAAACGCTTCAAATAACCTGTTTGCAGTTTAATTTTAAGTACGTGTTAAAAAAACTGACATTAACGAACGGTTGTTACAAACACTTTTCAAGACTACCAAGTAAATTCAGTGGTCTAGTGTGGGTAAGTTAATTACTTGCAGATAGCATCCATAAAATTACGCAACGACATAGCAGCTGGACTTTCATTATAGGTATTGATATCTGGATTGCCGTTATCTTCGTACAAAAAGACTTTCGCCACCTTACCACCAGACTGTCTATGATAGGCATGATACGTCGAGGACGGCATATCGACTATCTGCCTTTCGGGAGTCTTTATGCTACCTGATGCTGCTTCAGCAATAGCCTTTCTTATGCTTCCGACGCTAAACTGTTCAGGCACAGTTTTCCTTGAAGACAGGCCATTTAACCGGCTTGTCATGACTAACATACCTTGATCATCCAAAGAACACGTTGTGTATACCGCATATTCCTGCATGACAAAACCGGGCGAAGTATTTTTTATCAGTAATGTTGCTGCTGATGCCGCTGTAGTAGCGGCAAATAAGATCAATAAAGTAAAGCTGCGATAAGAAAATTTCAACATAATAATCTCCAAAGTAATTAACGTATTTAGGCCATTAAACCCCTAAAATGTAATATTTTTTTGCAAAGAGTTTTAATAACTATCCATAAGGTTAGCTTAAAATGAACTGATGTCCAGATTATGTTGACACTTCATCGTAATGATTTAGTCACTGTGTAGTGACTGGGAAAATTTCCTGTCTTTCGTGTATATTGCTCGACAGAGGCATAATGTGGTTTTCAAACCTACGCCAATAAGTAATAATTGCAGATTGGTTTAAATGGGTGGCAAATCAGGACAGCACCAAGCTGTAGGCTTTGATTTGCCGACGTACAATTACTATAAATAACCCCCAGGTATTAAAAACACTATGGCTCATGATGCTATTGATTCTCATCAACTGACCAAAACGTTAATCCGGCTACAGGCTGGCACAGCATTATTGCTACTGCTTATGATCAGCTGCTTGGATTTGTTTTTTCCGACACAGTACGCTTTAAAAGCCGCTGTGCATGGCATTAGTGCAATTTCGGCGTTGGTAATAGGTACGTATATGACGCATCGTGCTTATTTCTTGTTACGCGGCGCTAAAATTAATTATCAGTCGTTAAGAAATTGGGCATTGGCTGCAACCATGCTCAATTTGCTGGGTGCGATCAGCGGCAACTGGATTTACATGCGCTATCGCGGGCAAGATGGCCCCCGAGACTGGATATTGCAAAACGTACCTGATTTTCATAACGTATTGATGGAGTTTAAAGAGTTTGTATCACTTTTCCCATTTCCACTGATGGTGGTGGTATGTTTTACGTTATTTTACTACAAGGATCAGATACATTTACGTCACGACATTAAGCAATTTATTGCCATTATCATTATGGTCTCATGGTTCTTTTTAATGTTGGGCTTTGTGTCTGGGTTAATTTTGGCAAAATTGCGCTTTGTTTAATGGACAATGACGATGAAAACTGATAAATCAAATACAGAAGAATTAGACACGCTCGAATCGGATACTCCCCTTTATTCGGGCCCCGTCATTGCGGCATCTTTATCAGCCTTGCTGGGCTTATTGACGCTGGTGGTTACGCATCACATATCACGTTTAACCAAAGGCCTGGACAAACTGATCCATTCTTACGGTTACTGGATGCCGGGGTCTACCGGTACTGGGCCTGATGGCAGTATTGGTAATTACAGTGGCAAAGAAACCCTTGCCTTGCTTGTTTGGACAGCAACCTGGCTAATTTTTCATTACTTATGGCGTAAACAGGATTTTTCCCTGCGTGCCTGGACACCCTTCTTTTTGGGCACTTTGGTTTTTCTAATGTTGGGGTTGTTTCACCCGCTAATCGACCCGGTTGTATTATTTATTGCTGGACTATTTGGCTATGCTGCTTAAACTGAAACTTATGAGACTCGATTTCCGCAAATTTGCATTACCTATTTTTATGCTGTTACAACTTATATGGGCGCAACAGCTACATGCCGAGGGGGTTTTATTAGCCGGCCAGCCACAAGACAATGCCGAAATCAGCAATTTTGATGGCAAAATCAGCTTATCGTTTAGCGGTAACGTTAGCGAACGTTGGCCCTCGTTACTGGTGGCCGACAGCAAAGGCGTGCGTGTAGATAACAAAGATGTAGCTTTAGAAATTGGCCCGCGCAGTAAATT
>SBAV01000179.1 GCA_005239965.1 Methylobacter tundripaludum | reverse complement strand
GATTCGCACAAAGTAGTAACAACGATTACTGTGCCCAACTGGACGTGCATTTTTTCGGAACGTTTCGTGTGTACCGGGACGACGAGCTGATCGACTGCCTATCCAAAAGCCGGGCCAAGCAATTGTTGAAATATCTGATTTTGAACCGCACCAAATCGATCCCCAAGGAAGTGCTCATGGATCGCTTTTGGCCCAACTACGATCCTAACAGCGCACGCAACAACCTTAATGTAGCAGTGTATTGCTTGCGGCAGACACTTAAAAGCGAATGCTCAGACATGGTTCATGTTTTGTTTCAGGATGGCTGTTACTGCTTTAATCCCAATTTGCGGATGCGAGTTGATACGGAAATCTTCGAATCTTACGTTAAATCTGCAGGACAGATGGAAGCGCAGTACAAGATTGCTGAGGCTATTGAGGAATATAAGCGTGCCGAGTCGTTATATCAAGGTGATTTTCTGGCCGAAGACCTTTATGAGGATTGGAGCTTGAGATTACGGGAACACTATAAATTGATGTATGTAAAAGTACTCGGTAAGCTCAGCGACTTTTATTATCAGCAAGGTGCTTTACAGGAGTGCATAACGGTCAATCGAAAAATTACCTTGGTTGAAAGCGCTGACGAACATGCACATCGACGCTTGATGGAATGTTTTGTCCGGTTGAATCAAAGGCATTTTGCAATGCGGCAGTATCATTTATGCAGGGCGGCACTGGCCAAGGAATTGGAGTTAAGGCCGTCGAAAGAAACGGTGGCTCTTTACGAAACTATCAAGGCTCAGTATTCCGAGAAAGCGAGCTAAGGAACATGAATGAAATAAGTTGAACAACTGTAGGTGTGAATTCATTCGCATTGTGCGGATAAATCCGCACCTACACCAAAAACTTGCTCAAGTTATTTCATGCGCATTCCTAAGATCAGGATGATGTACTGTGCTTGAATTGTACTGGAACCGATTTGCCTTATCTTTGGGGGGTATTTTTCTGGATTTAGCGACATTTTAAGTTTCGGTTAAGCGTGCATTTATTCCCTTACGGTAAAAAGGCGGCGAGGGTTCACACGACTTTTCCGCATCATCAACTTCAGGAGGGAACAACTATGTCGGACGATCTCACCCGCATTAAGGATATTGGTTTGGCCCGGCAAAAATGGCTGAACGAACATGGCATCCATACTTATGCAGAGCTGGCAGGGGCTGACCCGAACTGGATTTGCGAACAATTGAAAAACGAGGGCAAACCGGTGCCGGTGTCGCTGGAGCTAGTTCGTTGCTGGATGGAGGAGGCAAGCACTATGGCTGCCGCTCCGCCACTTTCCGAACCATCCACAAACGTAATACCTATCCAGCCACAAAATCTGTTGCCGCCCACAGAGGATGGCTGGGAGGAATTCGCTTCCTTCTATGTCTCCTACCAACACAAACGCCAGGTTGAACATCCTACCTTGCGGACGCAGGTTGTTTACCGCACTTATGCTGACCATATCGAAGCCAATGATAATCAGCAGTGGGAGGGCATAGAAGGGGAAAATTTATGCAGCTGGATCATGAGTCACGTTGACACCATTGTTAACGAGAATCATTTGGCAGCCGTGCCGTTAGCAACATCCAGTGGGAAGCCCTCATCGATCACACATTCGGTCAAACCCGGTGAAATACGCATTGTTGGCATTCGGGTGCATGATCCGGTCGGCGGTTTGGCCATTGCTTCTGCCGGTGAATTGTTTAAGGGCGCGGTACACAGCCAACAACCGTTAACCTTCAATTTTAGCCTGGAATACCAGGCGGACAACAAAGGTACTAAAGCAGTTGATGCATGGGACTGTAGGTTAAGCTTATATATTTATGAAATGCCAGGCGATAAGCTTGTCCTGAAGTCCCAGGAAATTTCGCGGCGGCTGTCGGAGTCCGAGCAAACTCATAGTGTTGAAACTATTGTTACACTCCATATCCCAGCGGGCTTATACCGTATTCGGGCAGTTGCCGCGCTGGCGAATCAAACGCCTGTGTTGGGCGTAATCGATGTCCCTCTCCTCCAAATTATTTAGTAACGCCTCAATGTAAAGCACTCTTTACTGATGCCCTTCAGCCCCAACAGTGTCCCAGACGACAATGTTGGGATTTTTTTATGCCTTCCAAAACACCTCCCTGGCAATTTTTAATTTTTTTTGCGTGCTTCGGAATACACAGCCATTATCGTACAGGGCCAATTTCCTTTGTGTTTTATCGGAAACTCAAAATTAATCATAAAACTGTAAATTAATTGAATGCTAAGCAAACTTTAATTCATATTCTAGTTTTGATTAATTAGTCGCGTCTACTCTGTACCCACGCCATCCTAAGTACAACTATGGAAGCGTTATTCAGGCCGCCAGTCGCCTTACAGTGACTGGAAGTCTGGCGATCAATATCATTATTACTGGAGAACGATCATGAGCTGCGATTTAACAACATGCTGTTCAGTTGAAATACCAAACCGTTTTTGCGATCAACTGGGCGCAACACTAACGGTTAGTTTGACGGAGTTACCCTCACACCTACCAACCAATATCATCAGCTGTGACCAAAGCTATGAGATTAAGGTGTGTATGGAGTTAACTGCCGTATTCAAAAAAATTTTTTGCGGCTATTGGTGCGTTAACTTAGCCGCAGAAAGTTGCGGCCCTGGCAAGGAATGGAGCGCGGGGTCTCAGGTTATCAAGATGGACAACTGCGACCCTCAAACGGATGATTGCGTTACATTCATAGTCAAAGGCTCCGACTTAATAGAATGTCCCAGTACCGGATGTGGCGAAGTGTTTTATTTTTGTGTCACCATGGTTGCTCTTGATCCGTGCGATAAAAAGCCAATCGGCATCGCCGGATTCTGCAAACTTGGCCCGGTTATGGTTTATTAAACCCACATCTGCGGCTGCAACTGAAGATAGGCGGAACCAAGGAAGGTTCTGCATTTTAGCTTACCTGCTTTAGCGAGATCGTCATGGGCTTTTATGGGTTGATTTTAGGCATTCTGTCTACTTGGCGGATTACCCATTTTCTGCGGGCGGAGGATGGTCCCGGCGACAGCGTGGTTCGATTGCGTAAGGTTGTCGGCGACGGTTTCTTCGGTAGTTTGCTGGATTGTTTTTATTGTTTGAGTGTTTGGATTGCCTTTCCGTTTGCCGCATTGCTGGGTGGAACGTTGGCAGAACGATTTTTACTGTGGCTATCCCTGTCCGCTGGTGCGATCTTGTTGGAACGCATCACTGAGCGTCCTTGGGAAATCCAACAGCCACCTTACCTGGAGGAACCCGATCATGAGTTGTTGTGGAGACAAGAGAGTGACTGTCAGCAAACCACTGACATCAAAACCCATTCCGCCTAGAAGCCAGGCATCCAATCCGGTCGTCTGGTTCCAATACACGGGATCCAGTGCTTTGACCGTCATCGGCAGGGCCACAAATGTTACCTACCGATTTTCTCGGCGAAGGGCTATTCTGGCCGTGGATAAGAGGGACTATACAACACTGGCTTCAGTGCCTGGTCTTCGACAAACTGTTAATCCTCAAAGATAGCAGTTGGATTGGGCGTTATTTTGCAGTGCCTTACTGGAAAAATATCGCCCCACCCACCACCAAAGCGCTGGCCAGCATCGCCCAAAGTGTCAGGCGATTATTATTTTCCAATTGTTCGCGCAACAAGGCCAATTCCTTTTGCTGGGCTTCTGCACGGTGCTGCGCGGTGGCCGCATTTTCCAGCGCGTTATAAATTAACGAGGGGATTTCCGGAAAGTGTTCGGCAACTTGCGGGAATTGTTCGATAAATTTAGTGATTTTCGCTTTCGGGCCTAAGCGTTCATGAAACCATTTTTCCAGAAACGGCTTGGCGGTCTGCCACAGATCCAGCTC
>SBAV01000325.1 GCA_005239965.1 Methylobacter tundripaludum | reverse complement strand
TGGTTCACCCGTGGGCTGCGATATTTGAAAAGATGTTTGCAAAATGATCTGCCGCTACCAAGGTTCTCGGTTGTTTTGAAAAACTGATAGGTGATGAGCTTCAAGAGTTACCCGAACATTTACAAGCTATGGTCTTGTTTGCCCTGCACACAGGATTGAGGGAATCGGAATTAACCGGACTAAAGTGGAGCGAAGAAAATAGAAATATGGCTATTTTTGTATTGCCAGGTGATCGGACAAAAAATGGCGAAGACAGGATTGTACCTTTAAACAGCATAACAAGTTCAATCATCGAGGCTCAGCGAGGCAAGCATGATGAGTATGTCTTTACGTTCAAAGGTGAGCGGGTACTGCGTATTAATGGGCATGCTTGGCGCAAAGCGCGTAAACGTGCAAACCTGTGTCAATGCCGGGTTCATGATCTGCGCCACACGTTTGGCAGGCGCTTAAGGGCAGCTGGCGTTAGTTTTGAAAACAGGCAAGACCTGCTAGGGCACAAGTCTTCTCGAATCACTGACCACTATTGCAAAGCCGAAATCGAGGAATTGAAAAATGCTGTTGAAAAACTAAGTCGCGTAAATCTCGCGTAACAAAATCTCAGGCATAAAAAAGCAGTTGCGTTTTTAACGACAACCGCTTGATTTATTTAGTTATTTTTTGGTGGGTCGCATGCGATTCGAACGCATGACCATCGCATTAAAAGTGCGGTGCTCTACCGGCTGAGCTAGCGACCCAACATGAACTTCCCATTATAGTGATATTTATATACTTTTACAAGCAATTTTTGCTTTTTTCAACCTGCGTTGAACAAAACACCTCGTTTACTGTAGATACAAATCCCATCACAGCAATACAACCCTTATGTATGTGCAAAATCACCTTCGTACGGGGTCGCGTACTTACAGTCTTTTTGGGGGCACACTTTTTCCTTGCCGCGTCTCTTGGTTTCTTTAACTGTCAGGATAGGCCAGTCGCATTCTGGGCAATGTTCTTTTATCGGCACATCCCAAAGGGCGTAGCTACATTTTGGATATTCTGAGCAGGAATAAAATATTTTTCCATTACGTGATTTGCGTGTAAGTATATTACCTTTTTTACACTGCGGACATTCCACTCCGGTATCTTGTGGCTTTTCCAAAGGTTCAATATGTTTGCATTGAGGGTAAGCACTACAACCAATAAACTTGCCATAACGCCCCATCTTGAAAACCAAAGGTGATTCACATTTAGGGCATGTTCTGTCTTCTAAAACTTCGGGTTCTTCTGTTGCGTTGGCATCGTCATTCAAATTTCGCGTGTACGAGCATTCAGGATAGTTGGTACAACCCACAAAGCGGCCATTTCTTCCCAAACGAATCGACAAGGGACTGGCGCATTCAGGGCATTTTTCATCAATGGTTTCCTGGGTAACATCTTTTCGCTGAACGCTTTCTTCTTTTTCATGAATTAAAGTGGTGAAAGGCGCCCAAAATGAGCGCATTAGGGGAATCCACTCTTTTTCACCCCGCGAAACCGCATCCAAATCGTCTTCCAGGTTGGCGGTAAAATCATAATCAACGTATTTGGTAAAGTGTTCGGTCAAAAATTTGTTAACAATTCGCCCCACATCCGTCGGATAAAAACGCTTGCTTTCCAACGTGGCATATTCACGATTCTGTAAGGTTGAGATAATCGACGCATAGGTGGAAGGCCGCCCAATACCGTGTTCTTCCAGAGACTTAACCAGACTAGCCTCGCCGTAGCGCGGCGGCGGCTCGGTAAAGTGCTGGGCATTATTGATGTCCAGCAACGTAACGGGACGACCTTCCTCCATAAACGGCAACAAGTTTTCCTTATCATCCGACTCATTGCTGTCATCTTTGCCTTCCAGATAAACCGTCATGAAACCAGGTATCGCAATGGTAGAACCAGTGGCTCTGAAGATGTGATTGTTGCCATCGCAACTTAAATCGACAGCAACCATGTTAAGCGTAGCATGTAGCATTTGACAGGCAATCGTGCGCTTCCAGATCAGTTCGTAAAGCTTGAACTGTTCAACAGTTAAATAGTCTTTTAACTGGCTGGGCAAATAGCGTGGGTAAGTTGGCCGAATGGCTTCATGCGCTTCCTGGGCATTTTTGGACTTGGTTTTAAATTGTCGTGGCTCGTCCGGCAAGTTATCCGCGCCATAAAGTTCTACGATCAATTCTCGCATGTCGGCAACCGCCTCTATGGCTAAATTTACCGAGTCGGTGCGCATGTAAGTGATAAGCCCGGCAGTTTCACCGCCGATATCAATGCCTTCATACAGTTGCTGGGCGACCATCATGGTGCGCTTGGTGGTAAAGCCCAGTTTGCGGGAAGCTTCCTGCTGCAATGTTGAGGTAATAAAGGGCGGTGCGGGGTTGCGCTTTTGTTGTTTCTTTTCCAGCTTGCTGACCAGTAGCTGGCCATCTGCAGCATCCAACAAAACCCGTTTGGCTTCTTCGGCCAAAGTTTCATTATTAATGCTGAACTGGGTTAGCTTTTCGCCGTTGTAGTGGGTCAGTTTAGCTTTAAACGGCTGTTCCTGCGCAGTTACCAAGGCATCAATCGTCCAGTACTCCTGGCTTTTGAAGGCTTCAATTTCAAGTTCCCTCTCAACGATCATCCGTAAGGCAGGACTTTGCACGCGGCCTGCCGACAAACCCCTGCGAATTTTTTTCCACAACAAGGGCGACAGATTAAAGCCCACCAAATAATCCAGTGCCCGGCGCGCCTGCTGTGCATTGATGAGATTAATCGCCAGCTCTTCCGGGTGCGCGATGGCTTCAGTAACGGCTTTTTTAGTGATTTCATGAAAAACGACGCGGTGTACCACTTTGTCTTTCAGCTGTTTTTTGTCGTTGAGCAGTTCATACAAATGCCAGGAAATAGCTTCCCCTTCCCGATCCGGATCGGTGGCCAGATACAGCGTATCAGCGCCTTTCAGTGCCTTGCTAATGGCTTGTACGTGCTTTTGGTTGCGGTCAATGACTTCATACTTCATAGCAAAGTCATTATTAGGATCCACCGCGCCTTCTTTAGGAATAAGATCGCGGACATGGCCATAAGATGCCAGGACCTGATAATCGGCCCCCAAATATTTCTCTATGGTTTTGGCTTTTGCGGGTGATTCTACAATTACAAGATGTTTACTCATTGAATCGATAATACTAAATCGTCAAGCTTAGTGTAAATAAACGGGAACAAAGCCATAGAGTATATCCTCCATGCGGGAAAAAGCAATTTCCTCATCGGGCTGACTTAACAACACCATCAGTACTATCCACTTCAGTTTTTCTATCGATATTTCTTCATTCCCCAACGCCATCACCCGGTCAATCACAATTTCCCTGTTAGTGGCGCTTAAGATGCCACTTTGCTCAAGAAACATAATGAAACCTCGACATTCCAGATCCAGCCTCGCGATTTCTTCCGCGCAAAAAATACGAAACGCCGGCGCTACTGTTGGCTTGATCGCACCCTGAAACCCTAATGACTCCAACCAATCAAAGGCTTTACTGACTTCGATCTGCTCAAAGCCTGCGGCCAGCAATTCTGTACGCACCGCATCGCTATCCGGCAGTATTTCCACTTCGTCCTCCATGTAGTTTTCAAACAAATACATCAGGACATCAAAAACATTTTCTTTCATAGGGGTGTTATGATTTATTTTATTCGGGTGTAACAACCACCAGCGGTTGCCTCTATATAGCCTTGCAGTTCCAAAATCAGTAACATTGATGAAATCATTTCAACTGATTCACCGGTACTTTCAACCAAATTATCCACAGAAGTTGGGCCAAACATGATTAGATTCAATAATGTTTGTTGCTCCAGGTCAAGCGTTGATTGCATGTCCGGCATCAATATTTTTTCATCTTTTTGATTATATTGACTTAATTCTTCAAGAATATCTTGGGCAGTCTCAACAAGTTTTGCACCTTCGCGAATCAAGGCATTGCATCCGCGTGCCAATGGATTGTGAATAGAGCCTGGAATCGCAAACACCTCGCGGTTTTGTTCCAGCGCCATCCGTGCGGTAATCAGCGAGCCACTGTCTTTAGCCGCTTCAACCACCAGCAACCCCCTGGAGAGGCCGCTGATGATACGATTGCGCCGTGGAAAGTGATTGGCTTTGGCTAAGGTACCCGGCGGGAATTCTGAAATCATCGCACCCGTGTTGACAATTTCGATGGCCAAGTCTTTGTGTTTGGCTGGATAAACACGATCCAGCCCCGTCCCTGCAACCGCAAGCGTAAAGCCCTGCCCACTTAAAGCGCCACTATGACTGGCGGCATCGATGCCCAAAGCTAAACCACTGGTAATCACAAAACCACATTGGCTGAGTGTTTTGGCAAATTCAAAGGCAGTCTCAAGACCCACAGAGGATGGATTGCGACTGCCAACGACAGCAATTTGCGGGTAGGATAACAGTTCTGGCCTGCCACGTACAAACAACAGCGGCGGTGGATCGAAAATTTCTTTCAGCTGGGCAGGGTAATACACATCATTGAGTGTGATGACATGATGGCCTTTAGCCTCCAGCCAAGCCAAATCCAGATCGACACGCGGCCAATCCGGCTGCTTGATGGCCGCAATGCTTTCACTTTTTAGCCCTAAGGCGCTAAGGGCTGAGGCAGATTCGTCAAAAACTTGAGCGGGTGTGTGGGTTAGCAAAAGCTTGACAAAAGTTCTGCAACCTATGCCGGGCGTCCGCAATAACGCCAGCCAGTATTTGATGTCCTCAGGGTGCTGGCTGAGCGTACTCAGGGCGTTTGTACTTTATCGAGTACGTGGATGGCTTGCGTGGCCTTCATCACCAGCGCGTAACTGATATGTTCAAACGGGCGGAACACCATCAGCGTGCCGGCAAACTCATCAGGCAGTTTGACCACATCATTTTTAACCACACTGTACGGGTCACGGGCGATTCTACCGCGTTTGTAAATATCCAGTTCGTGCCCTGGCAACAATCCATCATTGCCACCTTTATCAATCACCACCACATTGTAACGGCCAATTTGGGAAACGCCGCCCAATACGCTGATGATACTGGCAGTAATTTTCTGTTCGGGTGGTCTTGGAAAATAATTGAGGCTAATATTTTCCTCAATATTGGCCATGATCCTATCGCCTATGCGGATTTCGCTGTTGGCTTTGGTAATGGACAACGTGGCCGGATTACCTTCCTGTTGCAAACTGGCATTACCGATATATTTAGCTTCGTAACCCAGAATTTCTTTTGTTTCTGGACGAACATAGGCATCACCCGGCCTGTAGATGGTGTAAGACATGGTTTTTGGTTGCACCATGCCACGTACGTATAGCTTGTCACCGGTGCTGGCGATAAGGTGCTCACCGGCAAAATCAACAATGTACGGGGCATTTTTAAGTTCCGTAGCCCCCACCACGCGCGGAGAAGTCAAAAACTGGTCAATCTCATCGGTAGCAATGAGTTGGATAGCTTTTTTTATATCGGTTACACGCACGCAGGGCGATAACTTTCCGACAGCCAGCGCATAATTGGTGCGACCGGTGGTAATATCTTCATTTTCTAAACCACAATCGCCGTTTTCGTTAAAGCCAGCTTGATTGGATTGGTATTGCAATGTGTCCTGGGAAAAACTCAGCTGTGGCCTACCGTCGACCATAGAAAAGTACACAGTGTCGCCGGGATAAATCAGATTTGGATTGTGTATTTGGGAATTGTAACTCCACAATTTGGGCCATTGGGCCGGGTGCTGTAAAAACCGGCCTGAAATATCCCATAACGTATCGCCTTCAACAACGGTATATTGGCTTGGATGATCGGGGTTAAGCTGTATATCATCTGCCCAAACGCTCATACTAAACAGCAAAGGCACAAGTAATTTTATCGATGTTGGAAAAGCCATATCTGGATCCTGAGAGGTCTTTTTTAATGGGTACGAATTCAAAGTTTAGATGAATTCAGTTAGAATTCCAGTGTTCAATTACATTTGCGGAGGAGTCGTTGAGTATTCTAACCATTCTCGAGTTTCCTGATGAACGTTTGCGTAAAAAAGCGGCGGTCGTCAAGGTAATCGATGATACTATCAAAAAACTGGCCGATGACATGCTGGAAACGATGTACGAGTCGCGTGGCGTAGGGTTGGCTGCAACCCAGGTAAATGTACACCAACGGGTCGTCGTCGTCGATATCAGCGAAGAAAAAAACGAGCCGCTGTATTTCATCAACCCGGAAATTATTGAAAAAGACGGCGTTGAAGAATCTGAAGAAGGCTGCCTTTCCGTGCCCGGCTTTTACGAAAAGGTCAAGCGCGCTGAACATATCAGGGTAAAAGCGCTGGACAAGGAAGGCAAGCCTTTCGAACTGCAAGCCCGCGATTTACTGGCCGTTTGCATACAACACGAACTGGATCACCTAGAAGGCAAGTTGTTCGTCGATTATATTTCGTCATTAAAACGGCAACGTATTAAAGCCAAATTGGAAAAGCTTCATAAACAAAATAAAGGTAAGCCATGAAAATTGTTTTTGCAGGCACGCCCGAATTTGCCGTGCCCAGCTTACAGATGTTGCTGGATTCCAAACATGATGTCTGTGCGGTCTATACCCAGCCTGATCGCCCCGCAGGCAGGGGCCGAAAGCTGCACCCTAGCCCCGTTAAAGAACTGGCGTTACGGGCAAACATTCCGGTTTTGCAACCGCTTACCTTAAAAAATCCGGATGACTTGCAGCAATTGGCTTCATTCAACGCTGACCTTGTCGTCGTGGTTGCTTATGGCATGATATTGCCGCAAACGGTCCTGGATTTACCGCGTTCGGGCTGCATTAATGTCCACGGCTCCCTGTTGCCCCGCTGGCGCGGCGCTGCCCCCATTCAACGGGCATTAATGGCAGGAGACGCCAAAACCGGCGTGACCATCATGCAAGTGGCCCTTAAACTCGATGCCGGCGATATGCTCCATAAGGAAGAATGTCCTATCGGTGAAACCGATACCGCCAGTGACTTACACGACAAACTGGCCATACTGGGAGCCATCGGCCTTTCCAAGGTGCTGGTGCAACTGAAAAATGGCACACTACAGGCCGAAAAACAGGATGAATCTCTGGTAACCTACGCCGAGAAATTATCCAAACATGAAGCATTCATAGACTGGTCACAATCGGCTGAGCACATTGCCCGAAAAATAAGGGGCCTAAATGCCTGGCCGGTCGCGCAAACGCTGTACCAGGGCGAGGCATTAAGAATCTGGCAAGCTGAAGTCCTGGACTCAAACGCAAGAGAAGAACCCGGCACAGTCAGCGCAACCCACAAGCATATGGATGTCGCCACAGGACAGGGCTGGTTGCGTGTGCTGGAAGTACAGTTGCCCGGTGGCAAGCGCCTGCCTATACATGCTTTCCTTAATGCCCACGCTGTTAATGATGTAAAGTTAGGTTGAATGCCCAGTGAATACACGTCGCGTTGCCGCACAAATCCTGTCTCGGATAACAACCGCCGAAGGCCACTCGTTAACCTCAGCGCTGGATACCACTCTGCACAATATCGAATCCAGTAAAGACCGTGCTTTTGTACAGGCGCTTTGCTACGGTGTGTGCAGGCATTATCACCGGCTGGATTTTATCCTGAACCAATTGCTCGACAAACCCTTAAAAAATGAGGACATTAAAGCGCTAGCTTTGGTTGGCCTGTATCAATTGGGCTTTATGCGCGTAAAACCTTATGCGGCTATCTCGGAAACCGTGTCAGCAGCAGGCAATAAAACCTGGGCGAAAGCGCTGATTAATGCTTTACTTAGAAACTATCTAAGAAAACAAGCCGAGCTGGAAGC
>SBAV01000009.1 GCA_005239965.1 Methylobacter tundripaludum | reverse complement strand
TGTCCACGGAAGGCACGAAAAACACGAAAAAATATACGTAGAAATATTATGTTATTGCCCATTGTTCGTGTTTTTTGTGGATAAATTAAAACAGGATGCCGGTATATTGTTTATCGAAAATCACCTAAAGTGATGTCAAAATTTAATTTCGGCGCTTAATGAGTTGAACATGCTGCTTCGCACTTTGCCATAAGCCGGTAGGAACGCCGCTCAAAAGTAACCGTACATAACGCTGCTGCTGGTAATGGCCATTCAAAGGAATTCTGGGTAGCGCGTGCAGGTGGCTGCTGTGTTCGGCATAAATCACTTGCTTGCGTGTTGTTGTCGCAGTTTTAAAGCCCAGTTCTTCAATAATCTTAAACTCCCGGTTGTCGGCAGATGATACATCTCCGTAGGGGTAGCAGAAATGATTGGCATCAACGTGTAGCCGTTGGCTGAGCTTGTCCCGGCATAAGGCGGCCTCTTTTTTTACGTCTTCGACGGGCAGTTTAGCCAGTGCCAAATGGTTGACCGTGTGCGTACCGATAGTCACCAGTGGGCTTTGGGCAAGTTCTTTAAGCATATCCCATGACATGGCATAGTTTAAACACAACTCTTCACTGGAAAGTTGGTATTTTTTCATTAAGGCCAATACAACGGCATGTTGTGGCTTAAGCGGCATGTTACGCAGATGCCAGTAGAGTTTATTAAAAATCTCTCGCTTTTGTGGTAGGGATTTGATTTCAAAACACTCTTCCTTGCCATTCATTTCTATGGCGATCTGGTTTTCCTGGAGAATAATTTTTTCTATACAACGCCACCAAAGAATAGCAGTTCCATCCGTAATGCCGGTGGTGACGTAAATGGTAAAAGGAATATTGTATTTTTTAAATATTGGGAAGGCATTTTGATAATTGTCAATGTAGCCATCATCAAGGGTAAAGCAAATAAACTTGCGGTTAAATTGCTGATTAACCAGGCGGTGGCGCATTTCATCAAGCGACACAATGTCGTAGCCCAAGGCAATTACGTGCTGTATGGTTTGTTCCAAAAACTCAGGGGTAATCTCCAACAGCCGGTTAATGTCGAAAGGACTCGCGTCACTGGCCTTTACAACATGATGTAACGTAAGAATTACGCCGACGCCTTGATATTTGCGCTCCAGCAGACGATATGCATTGGAATAATACAGACCATCCAGCAAGGTATGAGCCATTAACGTTTTTGCGTTCATGTATATGTTTTGATTGTGTAGTTATAGCGTTAGCGACCGAGGTTAGTAGCGCTTATTTTGTTATTATGAATGGCGTAATTATTCAGACCTTCGCCAATTTTATAGCCCTTATCCTAACTTTCCCCGAAAGGAGAGGAGATTTTAAGGGGCCTGGCGAATAACGCGCGAGCTATTCTATAAGTGATTACTAAAATTAGTAAAGGTAATATTTCACACTGATGTGATTATAACTCGGTGAATATATTAATTATAACCCAGTAAGTGTATTATTATTTTACAATAATACATGGCGTAACAGTATTCTGTATGGCGTATAACTTAAATGACTTAAAAGCTGTTCAGAATCGAGTGGTTTTTATGCCCGATTAAATCGGGCTTGTGAAAAGACTACACATAGTAAGCTGACGCTTACGGCTGTTATTGGACAAAATACACGATTAACAATACGACGCTACTACTAACCCTGTGATAAAATTTTACAATTGAGTTCCATCAATAAGATTATGTATGTCGGCTTACTAAGGGAACTAGTATGCTGTGAGCGTGCCAAGGCTAGCGTGGTGTAAATAAAATATTACATACTTAATAAGTTAGGTCTTACAAAAAAACACCCCGTTTTCCCATTGGCTATTGGGCTTTACCCACTATTGCGAACAAGGTTCTTGGTTTTGGATGTTTGATTATTTTACATTAACCTAGATATAGGTCTTTATTTTTCATTTTAAACGCCCTCACCTAGGGTAGGAAAAAATAAAAAATTCTTTAATATCAGTTTGTTTTGATAAAAAAATATTTTTTTAAAAAAGATGGCTTAAAAAATGCTTATATTTTTAGCGTATTGTTGTTTTCTTTTTATTAAAGCTAGCTGTTGTTTTTTCTAAAAACATGACCGATGCGGTTTTAATTCAATGTTTCTGTGTTGTTGTGTCACGATGTATTGATTTTGTTTATAAAGTAAAAAAACAGCTTGGAGTCCAGTTCTTAATCCCAATTTAAATGGAAGCTGATTGTAATATGGAAAGGGTTTGACGTCCAATAATTTTACATTTTGAATTGGATGCAACGGACTGAGCATAGGGGTTGATGATGGCTTTGATAATCAGTTGCATTTAGATAACAAAATTTTATGTTTCTACTTAGATGACACCATTGTACTAAGTCTGTCGTAAGGTAAATCGAAGGATGCTAAAAAATTTCCTGTCTTATTTTAATTTTATTAAATACTTCAATTGCAATGCTGTGTCTGGCAAAGTTGCGATCAGTTGTTTAATAGCAATGGAAGGTTTGATCGTATGGCTGTGTGGCACGCTCACTTGCGTATTTATTTTTCCTAGCAGCGGTGAAAATTATTTAACGCACCAACTATTAATTATGTTGGTATCGTTGTTGGTGATTAGCCTGTTTTATGTTTCTGAGCTGTATGATTTTAACTCTACCGCCGATGCCATCGAAAAAGACAAAAAAATTGTCGGCATACTCAGGTCGTCAACGCTGATTTTTTCCGTTGTTTTACTGTGTTCGTTTAAGGTATCGGCTTTTTCCCAACAGTGGTTGCTTGTCTGGTGGCTCGTTACCGTGGTTGTTCTTTGCCTGGAAAGAGTGGGCATCTACTATTTCCTTAAGATACTTGCGGTTAACGGACATTTAACCCGGCAAATCGTGATCTTTGGCGTGAATGGTTTTAGCGGCGAATTTATTGATGCCGTGCAAAATGATAAAAACCCTTGGGTCAAAGTCACCGGTCTCTTTGATGATCGGCTGGGGCGTACGCCTGCCGCAGTTAATGGCAGCCCAGTGGTGGGTAATATTGATGAACTGGTGCGCTATGTACGTGACAATCGGTGCTATGAGGTATTTGTGGTTTTGCCTTTGGATGCCCGTGCGCGTATCGACGAGATCAGCATGAAGCTTAAATTGTTGCCCGTGCCTGTCAGATTAATACCCAGTGTGTCCATGCATGGTTACGTAAATCACAAAATTGAATACTTTAATGGGATTCCAACCCTGGAAATTTTAAATAAACCACTCTCCGATTGGGATTATTTGATCAAACTGGCGGAAGATCGTTTATTAGGCCTGTTTTTTTGCCTCTTGCTGGCTCCTATCTACCTGCTGATCAGTATCCTGATTAAGTTGGATAGTCCGGGGCCAGTTTTTTTTAAGCAGAAGCGCTACGGTTATAACAACCGACTGATTGAGGTTTATAAATTTCGTTCAATGTATGTCAATCAAGCAGACATCGATGCCAAAAAATTAGTGACCCGTGACGATCCGAGAGTCACCAAGCTGGGCGCTTTTTTACGGCGTACAAGTCTTGATGAAATACCGCAATTTTTCAATGTGCTGAAAGGCGAAATGTCCATTGTAGGGCCTCGTCCTCATGCGCTTTCGGCAAGTGCGGAAGGTAAATTGTATGAGGTAGCTGTCGCAGGTTACGCTGAGCGGCATAAGGTTAAACCGGGTGTAACGGGTTGGGCTCAGGTTAACGGTTGGCGTGGTGAAACCGATACAGAAGAAAAAATACTGAAGCGTGTTGAATACGATATAGATTACATCAAAAATTGGTCGCTTTTTTTGGATTTGTTTATCATTTTTCGAACTGTATTTGTTGTTTTTGATCAAAAAAATGCGTATTAATGAAGCTGAGTTTTATAGATTCACTGTTAGGTAATAGCTACGTCATAATTGTTTAATAATATGGACTTATATACATTGACTTTGAGTAATTCTGATTTTTTTAAGAGTATGTTTTGGACGAATCAGCTGTGATAGCTTTAAAAGAATTTTTTTCAACTACAGTCATTTAATTCATTTAATAAGGATTTTATTTTGATGAATATTTTACATGTGTTTCGTTCTCCTGTCGGTGGGTTGTTTCGCCATGTTTGTGATCTTGCCGAAGAACAGGCAAGACTGGGTTATAATGTTGGGATAATTTGTGATGCCTCTACTGGCGGGGCCAGTGCGGCAAATAAACTTGATTATCTGCAATCAATTTGTACTTTGGGTGTACATCGTATCCCCATGAGCCGGCATATTGGCGTTTCTGATTTTAAGATTTTTCGGGATATTCCAAAACTGTGTTCCAAAAAGAATATCGATGTCGTCCATGGGCATGGTGCTAAAGGTGGTGCTTACGGACGTATTTTGGCCAAAATGCTGGGGGCAAAGGCTATTTACACGCCGCATGGTGGGTCTATGCACTATTCCATCAAAACGCCAACCGGGATATTTTATCTAACCCTAGAGCGCTACTTAAAGCAATTTACTGACGGTATTATTTTCGACAGTAAATCCAGCGCAGAAACCTATCGGGGTAAAGTGGGTGGCTTTTCTTGTGCGCACCGTGTGGTTCATAATGGTTTGCGCGATTATGAATTTGATTCTCTTACGCGTACCGCGCCTGAAAATCAGTTTGTGTTTGTTGGCGAGATTAGAAAGCTGAAAGGATTGGATGTTTTATTGCAGGCACTTGCCTTGCTGAGAGAGCGTAATGTCAATCTATCGGTTTATGGATCGGGGCCTGATGAAGAATTTTTTAAAAACCGTGTGCAAAAGCTGGGTTTGTCAAGCCAGGTAATGTTCCATTCACCAATTTTTCCAGCGACCAAAGCATTTGTGAATGCGCGTTGTGTTGTGGTGCCGTCTTTGGCAGAGTCATTCCCTTATATTGTTTTGGAAACTGCGGCAGCGGGAGTGCCTTTGCTCACCACTAGCGTTGGGGGGATTCCTGAAATATTTGGCCCCCATGCTAACCAACTGTTGCCTGCGGGCGATCCTAGTGAGTTGGCAAAAGCAATGCAACGGGTACTTGATGATCATGATAGTGCTGAGAACTTGGCGGCATCATTACAGAGCCATGTGTACACCCATTTTAGGTTTTCTACGATGGTGGAACATATTGTCAGTTTCTACAATGAATTGCTGTTGTTCCCATTGGAGCTACCTGCAAAAAACCAGACTATAATGCACGCTAAATAAATAATCGTAATTTTGGCTGTTCCCCAAGGCGGGATAATCAACAAGGCTCAACACCTTCGCCGGCCTTCAAATCGCCTCTATGGGTGGGGTTTGTCGAAAGGTGGAGGGAATCCCTTAAACTGCCCCATATTTTTAAGTGGGGAGTTGTAATTTTAATAACAAAACAAATTGGCGGGCCACGTTGTTATCAACACAGACCATTAACACTTTAATTTTTAATTCGTTTGATGAAATAGAAACCGTATGGCGATCATTTGAAGAGAACAGTGATAATTATGCTTTTCAAAGTTTTGATTGGTTAAAACAGTGGGATGACAGCGTTGGCGTAGCCTCAAAATGTCAGCCATGTCTTGTCGTCGTCGAATGCCCTGTAGGAAGCCCGGTGATGATTTTGCCGCTGGGTATAGAAAAACGTCATGGTGTCGCTTGTCTCGTCTGGTTAGGCGGGGTAGTTTCTGATTACCATGGCCCTTTGCTGAGTACCGATTTTTCAGATAATCTTGCGCCAGATTTTTTTCAGAGAGTGTGGCAGGACATTCAGGCCCGTTTACCGTCTTACGATGTAATTCTATTTGAAAAAATGCCTAAAGTTATTGGTGGGCAAATCAATCCATTTACTTTGCTACCCTGTATCCCTACTGCCAGCAATGCCCATTTTACGCATTTGGGCACGACCTTTGATGGTTTTTTAAAGGAGAAACGCAGCAGTAAATCGCTTTCTACTGAAAAAAGAAAACACCGCCGATTACAAGAGTACGGTCAAGTTGAATTTGTTATCGCACGCGACCCTAAGCTGATAAATAGCTTTCTTCACACCATGATTGCCCAAAAAGTGCGTAGTTACATGGAAATGGGGGTTGCTAATCTGTTTGATAATGAGGAAATTTGTAATTTTTTCAATGCGATATCGATGCAACAAGCACCCGCTGGCTTGGTACATCTGAGTGCGTTGAAGCTAAATGACCGAATCATCGCAACCCATTGGGGGCTGGTTTATAAAAAACGTTTTTACCATCTTTACCCCACTTACGAACAGTCTGAATTAACCAAATACGCGCCGGGCGGTTTGTTGATGTGGAATATGTTTGAATGGTGCATCGATAACGGTATTGAAATTTATGATTTTACCATCGGCGACGAGCCCTACAAAGACCAGTGGTGCGATCAGGAATTAAGTTTGTACGATTACTATCAAGGCAAGACGGTATCGGGCTTATGTTATGCGTGGCTTTTTAAGACTGGCCGGCTACTCAAGCGAAAAATCAAACACTCACCAACATTATGGAAATTTGCACAGAATATGCGGGCGTTCTTAGGCAAAATACGTCATCAGTTAAAGTAATTTAATCATCCAGAAAAGTTTTGGCCTCATTTGAGGCTCGATGCGTCTGCCCCAATTTGGGTAGACCGAACAAAACTGTTTTGGGCATATCTTCCGTATGCATCCAAGTTAAAGCGCCGAAACCACCTAATTTCGATCAGAAATAATGACTATTTGTTTAAGTCGGTTATTAACTGTAAATTTTATCCTGTAAATCCTATGAATTCGTGGCTTACTGCTACAATAGGTTCATTTTAACTGTACAATCATAGGAAAAATGGACGTCATTCAACGCATTGCCGAAGAGTTATCTGTTAATAATAAGCAAGTTAGCGCCGCTGTTGCCTTACTGGATGAGGGCGCTACCGTACCGTTTATTGCCCGCTACCGCAAGGAAATCACCGGTGGTCTGGATGATACACAGTTGAGGACGCTGGAAGAGCGCCTTGTCTACTTGCGTGAACTCAATGATCGCCGCGACAGCATCCTGAACAGCATTCGATCCCAAGACAAATTAACTCCAGAATTGGAAAAAGCCATTAATGCGGCAGGCACCAAAACCCTGTTGGAAGATTTGTATCTGCCCTATAAACCTAAGCGTCGTACCAAAGCCCAAATAGCCCGTGAAGCTGGCTTAGAACCCCTTTCCGATGCACTGCTGGATGACCGCAGCCTGGTTCCTGACGTTATTGCAGCATCTTATATTGATGCGGAAAAGGGCGTGCCGGACAGCGCAGCGGCGCTGGAAGGTGCACGGCAAATTATCATGGAGCGCATTTCCGAAGCGGCTGAACTATTGGCAACCTTGCGCGAACATGTCTGGCAAAAAGGCGTCATTCATACGACGGTTGTCGAGGGTAAAGAGCGGGATGCAGAAAAATTCAAGGATTATTTCGATTACGTCGAAGCTATCAACAAAATACCTTCTCACCGTGCTTTGGCATTATTCCGGGGCCGTAACGAAGGCTTTTTAAGCATGACATTGAAACCCGGCGTTGATGAGCCGATTGAACACGATGTTTGCGTACAGGTAGTCAGTCGTCATCTCAATATCCATGACACCAGTAAACCTGCCGATGCCTGGTTGGCTGAAACAGCGCGACTGGCTTGGAAAATCAAGTTATTTACCCGTATTGATCTGGACTTAAAACTCAACCTGCGCGAGGCAGCCGAACTTGAAGCAATCCGTGTCTTTGCCAGCAATTTGAGGGACTTGTTACTAGCCGCGCCCGCAGGCCCTAAAACCACAATGGGGCTGGATCCGGGCATACGTACCGGCGTCAAGGTGGCCATTGTTGATGCTACCGGCAAGTTATTGGCGACAGACACTGTTTATCCCCATCAGCCGCGTAACCAATGGCATGAGTCGATGGCCACATTGGCCAAGCTGATTAAAACCTATGGCGTGGATTTGGTCAGTATCGGTAACGGGACTGCATCCAGAGAAACCGATCAGTTGGTTGCAGATGTCATGAAATCTTACACTGATTTAAAGTTTACCAAGATTACGGTTTCAGAAGCCGGAGCATCGGTGTATTCGGCCTCGGAATTGGCGGCCAAAGAATTTCCTGAGCTGGATGTCTCTTTACGCGGTGCAGTGTCCATTGCCAGGCGCTTACAGGATCCGTTAGCCGAATTGGTTAAAATTGATCCTAAGTCCATTGGCGTGGGCCAATATCAGCATGATATCAATCAAGCGCACTTGGCCAGAGGCCTTGATGCGGTCGTCGAGGATTGCGTGAATGCCGTCGGCGTGGATGTGAATACGGCATCTGTCGCTTTGCTTAAACAGGTTTCCGGGCTTTCTGCCAGTATCAGCGAGAACATTGTTGCCTTCCGTAACGAAAACGGGCCGTTTAGCAATCGTAAGCAACTGAAAAAAGTGCCGCGTCTTGGCGATAAGGCGTATGAGCAAGCGGCAGGATTTTTGCGTATTATGAACGGCGATAATCCGCTGGATGCCTCTGCCGTGCATCCTGAAGCGTATCCGGTGGTTAAGGCCATTATCAACGATACTGGCAAATCAATCCGCGATCTTATCGGCCAGAGCCGTTTTTTGCGAAGCTTGAATGCGGCCAATTACACCGATGACCGTTTTGGCTTGCCGACCGTGACCGATATTTTGCAGGAATTGGAAAAACCCGGCCGCGATCCCAGACCCGATTTTAAAAGCATCACCTTTAAGGCTGGCATTGAGAAAATCACCGATCTGGAAGTTGGCATGAAGCTGGATGGGGTAGTGACCAATGTTGCCAACTTTGGCGCTTTTGTGGATATAGGCGTCCATCAGGATGGCTTGGTACATATCTCACATTTATCCGATGCGTTTGTAAAAGCTGCGCGAGATGTGGTTAAAACCGGCGATATGGTTAAAGTCACGGTGTTAGAGGTTGATGTCGAACGCAAACGCATTTTGCTGACCATGAAAAGCCAAATTGACGTTGCCGATAAAAAAGACAGAAAAGATCAGCCGGAACGAAACACGCAAAAACAAGTCCATAAACCCAAACAACAAGCGCCGTTGCAGGGCACAATGGCCGATGTGTTAGCCAGAGCGCTGAAAAAATAAAACCTCAAAAGCTCTGCTATACTGATTTTTATTATTCACTGAACTAGTAGGATTTGAGATGAGCAAATTCCATCGTTTTTTTGTTTCCTTATCATGCACGGGTCTGTTGCTGGCCTTTACGCCAGTAAGTTGGGCGGATTATGCCCAGCAACAGCTACAAAATGAACAATTATTAAAGCACGAGTTAGAGCGGCAAAAACACTTTCGGCAGTCAAGCTATGGCCGCAAAATTGGAAAAAAAGCTCTTAATGGTTGGACAAATTTGAGCTTAGGTGTACTAGAGATCCCTAAAAACATGATTAATATGACTAATGAGGAAGACAGTAACATTGTTTATGGTGTTATTGGTGGCGGGGTAAAAGGTGTTGTAGATACCATTGGACGAATGACGGTAGGTGCTTTTGATTTATTAACTTTCCCATTACCTACCAAACCAGTCGTTTATCCACAATTTATTTGGGATGATTTTGATAAATCTAACTCTTATGACAAGGTATTTAGATTGGACAGAGGCGAAAAAGAGGTCACGCCTGTTGCACAACCAGTGACTATTGTTAAGCCCAGATTACCCGTTATTGAAAATGCCGATCAATACAGCAGGGAAGAAGCCAACCGGAGATTGGATGCCATTTTTGAAAATGAGATGCGTAAGTAGTTGTTCTTAAAACTGAAGAAATCCGCTTTGCTCGGAAGCAGTGGGTTGCGAACCCCAACAAAATAATCGTTTTATCATGAATGTATGAGGTGCGTATTTCAATTCCCCATACACATCGACTTGTAATTATTCGGATCCCTCTCTTAAAATCCCTTCTCCCTGCGGGCGAACAGTTAGGATGAGGGGCATAAAATTGGTGGAAGTCTGAATATTACCTTTAGCCAATCTCCATTCTGGTATATTCCATAGGGCGTGCATCGTGGAAAGTCGTGCACTTCCCATTGATTATCTAATTTGGCATTTAAAAAGAATTCAACTTATGGCTATCAGTGTATTCGAGATATTCAAAATAGGGATTGGCCCATCCAGCTCGCACACCGTAGGTCCCATGCGTGCAGCGCTGGAGTTTGCCGTTCACCTGGAGCAATCCGGGCTTATCGACAAGACAGGGCGCATTACCGTTGAATTGTTCGGCTCCTTGGGCGCTACCGGGAAAGGGCACGGTACCAATAAAGCGGTGATGTTGGGACTTGAAGGCGAAGCGCCGGATCTGATTGATCCTGCAATCATCGCCGACCGTCTGGAAACCATCAGGCAAATCGGACAAATTACTGTGTTGCAGCGATGGCCGGTACGTTTTGATGAAAAAACGGACTTGCTGTTTCATCGCAAGGTGCTGCCGTATCATTCAAACGGTATGCGTTTCACTGCTTTTGATAACAGTGGAGCTGAGCTGTTGCGCAAGGATTATTACTCGGTCGGCGGTGGCTTTGTGGTAACGGGAGATACAGCGGCAGAAGATCGCTTGACGGATGATGACACCTGTTTGCCGTACCCGTTTAAATCGGCCGATGCCTTGTTAAAACTGTGTGCCACCCACAATAAATCAATCAGCACGTTAATGCTGCACAATGAAAAAGTCCGGCGTAGCGAACAGGAAATCCGCAACAATCTATTGCATATTTGGCAGGTGATGCAGGCTTGTGTTGAAAGGGGCTTGCACGGCGAAGGCACGTTACCAGGCGGCATGAAAGTTAAACGTCGCGCCGCCAATCTTTATCAGCAATTGACTGGTGCGATTCCCCCGCAAACACCTGGTGTACCGGTAGGTACGCTGGATTGGGTCAATTTGTTTGCATTGGCCGTGAGCGAAGAAAATGCCGCTGGTGGCCGGGTGGTGACTGCGCCAACCAATGGCGCGGCGGGAATTATCCCGGCGGTGTTGCATTACTATTGGCGCTTT
>SBAV01000302.1 GCA_005239965.1 Methylobacter tundripaludum | reverse complement strand
TGCTACCATGTGCCCCATTCAACACTGAAAATACTGTGTTTTTACACACAGACATATCTCTTATTTAGTTAGGATACCAAAATGGCGGATAGCGAAATGCAGGACGACGAAAAATCTAAAGGCATACTTTGGGGTTTTGGCGTACTTAGCCTAGTCACAACAATTGTTCTAGTTATCTTGGGCGCATGGTGGGGCGCTGAACCGGAGCAATTCAACATACACGATGAAGCCTTAAAACGGATGAAGGAAACCAACACTACGGAAGCCCCCCTTGGTTATACCTATACCAATACCTTAGCGCATATTTCTGAAGTCCTGTTACACAAAAGCGGCGGTTACATTACCAATGATGTCGCGCCTCCCGGGTTATTTCTGGATAACATCAAAAACTTTGAGTACGGCGCACTGGTTATGCTGCGTGATGCCACCTCGGCATTGAGAAACCACTTTGCCCGCGATCAATCGCAATCTAAAGAGGATGCCGACTTGGCTGTCGCCGAGCCTTATTTTTATTACGAAAATGATTCCTGGGCGCTCCCCTCCACAGAGGCTGAGTACCAAAAAGGTATTGATGCCTTACATAAGTATATGTCACGCTTGCAAAAATATGGCGGCAAGGTGGAAAAAGCGCAGTTCTATTCAAGAGCTGACAACTTATGGCAATATACGGAAGTTGTTATCAAACGTTTGGGGGGACTTTCTACTCGACTGAGTGCGAACAGTTCCACCTTTAATCTGGGCCCAGGATTAAATGAACTCGAAAGGGAAGAAGCTGAAAAACAAGGTGCATCTGTGGCCAGAATATCCTGGCTGGAACTTGACGATGTCTTTTATGAGGCACGCGGTGCAAGCTGGGCGCTGTTACATATTCTTCGCGCCATTAAACACGATTTTAAAGACATTCTGCTGGATAAACGGGCGATGCGTACCGTGGATATCATGATTAAATCCCTGGAAAATGCGATGAACCCTACTTTGAGTCCCATGGTCCTCAACGGTGACGGCTACGGATTGTTTGCCAACTACTTGTTGACAATGGCGACCTACATTGCCCGCGCAAACGCTGCGGCACTCGATTTACGCGACATTATGAACAGAGGTTAAATGTACTTTATGGATGATCAAATCAACGAAAATTTAAAAAGAATCAGCACTTGGAAAAGAATTTTCTTCATGCTGATTTTCGCCGCCATTGGTGGCTTGGTAAGAATGTTGCTGTGGGCGGTTATTTTATTGCAAATATTTTCCGTGTTGTTAACCGGCAAAATTAACAGTAACGTTTTAGATTTTGGACGCAGCCTGTCCATCTATACCTATCATATTCTGCTGTTTCTTTCGTTCAACACGGAAGTATTGCCTTTCCCTTTTGCTGCCTGGAATTTAACAGCCGAACTGAGAATACCGGACGCTTCCGGCAAATAAGTGCCATGAGCTCTACACGCAAGATCATCCATATTGATATGGATGCCTTTTTTGCGGCTGTAGAGCAACGCGATTTCCCGCAATACCGTAACAAGCCCCTTATCGTCGGTGGCTTGCCCTACTCTCGCGGCGTTGTGGCTGCATGTAGCTATGAAGCCCGCAAATATGGCATTCATTCCGCCATGCCCTCATCCAAGGCTTACCGTCTGTGCCCTCAAGCCATTTTCGTCAAACCACGCTTTGAAGCCTATCGAGAAGTTTCTAATGTCATTCGAGACATTTTTGCCGGCTATACCGATATTATTGAACCTGTATCTCTGGATGAGGCCTATCTGGATGTCACGGATGTCGACTTGTATCGGGGCTCTGCGACATTCATCGCCAACGCCATCAAAACAGCAATTACGCAAAAAACCCAACTCACCGCTTCTGCCGGGGTTTCTTACAACAAATTCCTTGCCAAAATGGCTTCCGATATCAATAAACCCAATGGCCTGTATTTGATTACACCGGAACAAGGCATCAAATTTACCGAACAACTGCCGATAGGCAAATTTCATGGTATAGGCAAGGCAACCGCTGAAAAAATGCGAGACCTGGATGTGCATACCGGCAGCGATCTGAAAAAAATTTCCCTGGAAACTTTACAGCAGCATTTTGGCAAAGCCGGACACCACTATTATGCGATTTGCAGGGGCATTGACCTCCGCCCTGTCAACAATCACAGGATCAGCAAGTCAATAGGCGTAGAAACCACCTTGCAACAGGACATTTCCACAAGACAGGAAATTCTTGACCATTTGCAAACGCTGTTGAAAAAAGCCACTATACGCACTGCGGAAAAACATCTGTCTGCTTACACGCTGACCGTGAAAATCAAATACTACGACTTTATACAAATCACCCGCAGCCGCACCTTAACCGCACCCATTACATTCGTGTCCAATACTCTCAACATACTCGAAGATTTACTGAAAAATACCGATGTGGGCAAGCGTAGTGTGCGTTTGCTGGGTGTTACGCTGTCATCGTTAAACAATTCATCTGACCTGCATCCACAGCAGTCAGACTTGTTTAACAACCTTTAACTTTCTGTTCATGAGAGGTATAAAAAATCTTGGTAAAACAATATGTTGTAGAGATGCAAGATTTTGCGTTTCTACGTACATCCGAGCCTGTTGTTGAGAGACATATCAACTCTGAATTTTACGGCAATAACATCGGAAGCGTGGGAACGATACAAATTTTCGTGCTTTTTGTGTTTTTCATGGACAAAATTATAAAAATAATCAGCCATCAATTTCAACCTCACCATCATCAAGTACATCATCGTCAAATTCAACATGCTCGGCTTCATCTTTATCCTCTGAAGTACTAAACAGCACTTTCAGATACTGGTAGATCAAGCGCGACGATTTCGGTGCAACGCCCTGCTCCGTTTCTTTTTGGGCATTACGCATTAAGTGCCGCAACTGTTGGCGATCTGCCTGTGGGTACTCATCCATCAGCTCAGTTAGCGCATCTTGACCTTCGTTAAGCAAACGGTCACGCCAACGCTCAAGAATATGATGCTCCCTGACCACATGGGCGCTTTGGGTTTTGATACGCGCCATTTTTTCTAAGAAAGGCTCTGCATCGATTTTATGCAGTTGTCCGGCAATAAACTTTAACAGACGTTTTCTTGCGCTATTGAGCGGCATTCCGGCCACTTCCACGACTGCCTTATGAATTTTCTCCGGCAGCCCCAAGCTGTTCAAATGCGCCCTAGACAAGGCCGACATTTCCTCGCCTAATTTAAAAAGTGCGGCAATATCTTTTTTTATCTGCGTTTTATTAGGCCGAATGGCATAGTATTCAATCTCATCATCAGCTTCGTAAGCGTACTCTTCTTCCATCATCTCTTCAAACCATTGCAACCAAAAAAAACACAAATAAAACCACCAACGCTAAAGGCAACAACAGCGCTGGCCAATCAGATTTCGCCTGTTTACTGCGCGCCAATGACTGTTTAATACCGGGACTCGCCCAGAAAATTATCAACACCGCAATAGCGCCCAACAACAAGTTTTCCCACGTAGACAATGCTTGCATAAACACCTCCAGCAAAATAGGGGCTACTTTACCATAGACCACAAAACACGTTGTTATTTATAACCTTTGCTATAGTTAAGACGTTCAGGGTGACCGAATTTACTTCCTGCCTGAACAGATAAATTTGCGATAATACCCAACCATAAACTTTAATAGAGTATCAACACACCATGTGGTTTAAAAATCTTAGCGTTTTTCGTCTTACTGAAGCTTTTACACTCTCTCCCGAAGAATTGGAACAAAAACTTGAGCCTATGCAGTTTCGTCCTTGTGGCCCACACGAAGAAGCGACAATGGGCTGGACTGCTCCATTAGGCAAGTCTGCACAACAGATGCTGCACAGCACCAACGGCTTTATGATGCTGTGTACCAAAAAAGAAGAACGCGTATTGCCAACCGCCGTCATCAATGAAATGACCGCTGAAAAAATTGCCGAAAAAGAAGACCAGCAAGCCCGCAAACTGTCCAAAAAAGAGCGCACTGAAATCAAAGATGAGCTGATTTTTGAATTGTTACCAAAAGCTTTTACTTTTTCCAACAATACCTATGCCTATATCGATCCTAAAGGCGGTTGGTTAATTGTTGACAGTGCCTCTGCCAAGAAAGCCGAAGATTTGCTCAGTCTGCTGCGTAAATGCTTAGGCTCATTGCCTGCTGTGCCGCTTAACACCATCAATAAACCCAGCACGGTGATGACTGAATGGCTAGCAACTGAACAATTTCCTGATGACATTAACATAGAAGACGAGTGCGAATTGCGTTCACCGGAAGAAGAGGGCGGCAGTGTGCGCTGTAAACGGCACAACCTGTTTGTTCCAGAAATCAAAAATCATCTGGAGACCGGCAAGGAAGTGATTAAGCTGGCAATCAGTTGGGATAAACGCATTTCGTTTGTGATTGATGACATTTTATCCATCAAACGCTTAAAGTTTCTTGATATGGTGCAAGATCAGGTATCGGACATTAACGCTGACGATGCCGTAGCACGATTCGATGCGGATTTTTCTATTATGTCTGCGGAATTGGCTAATTTTCTGCCACGATTGCTGGAGTTGTTTGGCGGGGAAAATAAAGCGTAACGTTTAGCAGCAAGCACTCAAGATGAGTTGACCATAAAAAAAGCCCGGAGCGGAAGCTACCGGGCTCTTTTATCTTACGAACAAATAATACGTATTATTTACGCATTGTGTGTTCGAACATTTTGTCCAATTTGCGGTTAGCTTCTTCAGAAGCTTGCGCAGCGCGGTTAGCAGCGTCTTTTGCTTCAGCAGCGGCAGCTTGTGCGCTAGCAGCGTCAGAAGAAGCTTGAGTTACAGAAGTTTTCAAGCCGTCGATTTGTGATTGCAGATTTTCGATATCTGAGTTAGTAGCACAACCAACAACTAAGCTAGAAGTCAAAGCAATCATAGATAATTTTATTAATTTTTTCATGTTTCTTTCCTTATTTTCTGAGGTTCGTTACAAAAAAGACATACTGGGATAATTCTAGCATTGTTTTTCATATTTTCCAGCTTTATTTTATTTTTACCACGGTGCCGGTATCTATCCAATCATACAAACGATCAATTTGTTCATTCGTTAAGGCGATGCAACCGTGTGTCCAATCGAATATTTCATGCACTTTAGGATCAGCTGAACCCAGCCCATGAATACCAATTTGCCCGCCTAATGGTGTATTTTGCGGTGGCACACCTTGGAATAACTGCGCATCGGCAATGCGGTCATAGGTAAATTGATTAATAATACCTTTACGCAAGGCTTTTTGCGCATCTTCGACAGAAGGATACGTTAGGCCAAAAAAGCGCCGAAAAGCACTTTTTTCACCGATCCAACCTATTCTATAACTCCCCATCGGGGTAATATTATCGCCACGATGAGTCTTAGAACCCGCACCGCCTCTGCCTATGGCGATTTTATACAATGTTTCGAGTGTTCGCTCGCCTTTTTTTACTTCAATCTTACGCGCCGCAGTATCGACCAACAGCCAAATAGCGCTATCTGCAAAACTGCTAAAAGAAAAAAAACTACAAAATAACAATACAGAAATGCGTAACATAAATCCTATACACTCGTTGAAGGTTTTGGTGTACTTTATTCCACCATTACTCACCACCACACACAATAAGGACAGAGCATGCAAGTAAAAATAATTACAACTCAACCCTACGATGACCAAAATCCCGGCACATCAGGACTTCGAAAAAAAGTCAAAATCTTCCAAAAACCTGGCTATTTGGAAAATTTCGTCCAATCCATTTTCGACTCTTTGGAAGATATCAACGGAAAAACCCTGGTCCTGGGCGGTGATGGTCGCTACTTTAATCGTCAGGCAATACAGATCATTATCAAAATCGCCATTGCCAACGGTTTCGGCGAGCTAATTATAGGTCAAGGCGGGCTATTGTCTACCCCTGCGGCGTCACATATTATTCGCAAAAATAACGCCTTTGGTGGCTTGGTACTTTCGGCCAGCCACAACCCCGGTGGACCTGACGAAGATTTTGGCATTAAGTACAACGTCAGCAACGGCGGGCCTGCACCAGAAAAATACACCGATGCGTTCTACAAAATAAGCCAAGCCATTGATAACTATAAAACTTTAGAGATGGGCGACATTGATTTGGACACCATCGGTAGCCAAACCGTCAGTGGAGTCACCATCAACATTATCGATCCGGTCAGCGATTACGCCGAACTGATGGCATCAATTTTTGATTTTGGATTGTTAAAAAATAGCTTAAGTTCCGGTTATATCACCCTGCTGTTTGATGCCATGCACGCCATCACAGGCCCTTACGCGAAACGGATACTGGTGGATATGCTAGGTGCAAAACCAGAATCGGTGATTAACGCCGAACCGTTGGAAGATTTTGGCGGCCATCATCCTGATCCCAATCTGGCCCATGCGCAAGAACTGGCCGAAATCATGTTCAGTGCATCAGCCCCAATATTTGGGGCTGCATCGGACGGTGACGGTGATCGTAATATGATTACCGGCAGCAATATTTTTGTAACGCCCAGCGACAGTTTAGCCATTATGGCGGCCAATGCACATTTAATTCCGGCTTACGCCAAAGGACTCAGCGGTGTTGCCCGCTCTATGCCAACCAGCCAGGCGGTGGACAGAGTCGCTGCACGTCTCAATATTCCGTGTTATGAAACACCAACGGGCTGGAAGTTTTTCGGCAATTTACTGGATGCGGGAAAAATCACGTTGTGTGGCGAAGAAAGTTTTGGAACCGGGTCTGACCATATCCGTGAAAAAGACGGCTTGTGGGCGGTGTTATTCTGGCTGAATTTGATTGCAGTGAAGCATCAATCGGTTGCAGATATTGTCCATGAGCATTGGCGCACCTTTGGCAGAAACATTTATTGCCGCCATGATTATGAAGCAGTGAAATCGAACATAGCCAATGACCTGATTACGCATCTTAGAAATTTGTTGCCGACATTGGAAGGGCAATCGTTTGGTGATTATACCGTTAAGTATGCCGATGAATTCAGCTACAAAGACCCGATAGACAACAGCATCAGCACAAACCAGGGCATTCGGATTGGTTTTGAGAATGGTTCTCGCATTGTTTACCGGCTTTCCGGCACAGGTACAGTCGGTGCTACCTTAAGAATCTATCTGGAAAAGTTTGAGCCGGATTCATCCAGGCATAGCCAGGATGCACAGGCTGCCTTGGCGGAATTAGCAGAATTGGCTGAACGGTTTTGTGAGATTAAAAAACGGACCGGTAGAGCTGGGGCGGACATTATTACCTAAAAACAATGTAGCAAGGTATGATCATTTCTGGTGTATGAGAAGAAAAAAAGCGGTGTAGCCTGTTGGTAAAGATCTCGCCAGATCATTCGTCAACGGAATTAAACAAACTGACGATCTAAAACAGGAAGCCGCTTGAGATTCTATACACCATATTTGACTACAGTTCCTTGAAGAAAAATTCGATAGCAAATTTTCTCAATTTACGTAGCAGTCCAACAATAAGTTTACTAAACTTGAAGAACGGTTTGACAATAAACTTGTTCAACTTGAACAGCGCATGCCCATAAAGCTAGGCACATTAATGGTGATCGCTGTAGGTGCCGTTGCCGCTTTGGTTAAATTATTGTAGCCAACCCTATCTGAATTCGTTACACCTCCCAAAAATGAAACATCGTCTCTTTGCCTTTTTAATACATCTGCTATTATCCAGCATAATTGCCGCTATTGCCGTTATGCTGGTGTTTTTTGTGTGGTATCCAGCGCCGCTGCACGATGCAGTGGGTGTTACCCAGATTTTTCTGATGCTTTTGGCGGTAGACGTAGTGATTGGCCCGATGCTGACATTCGTCGTCTACAAGCCCGGCAAGCCGTCGTTAAAATTTGACCTTACCGTCATCGCTTTATTGCAGCTGGCCGCATTAAGCTACGGGATGAACACGGTTTTTCAAGGCCGCCCGGCATTTATTGTATTCAGCAAAGACCGGTTCGAAATCGCCAGAGCGTCTGATATTGATCCTGACAGCGCCAAGAAAGCCTTACAGAACAGTAATCAGGCGGCAATAGCTGGATGGACGAAGCCCCGATGGGTGGCGGCGGTCGCCTCCCCTGATCCCAAGCGAAATCAGGAAATTTTATTTTCAGCGGTACAAGGCGGCCCCGATTGGCCACTGTTGCCCGAACTGTTCGTGCCATTGGCACACGTTAAAGAGCAAATACTGAAAAAAGCCAAGCCCTTGCAGGAACTACGTATGTTACGCGGCAAAAACACCAGCCTAAATGTAGAGACACAAGATTTTGCATCCCTACAAGATTGGCAAGACAGTGCGGTTAAATGGCTGCCTTTACGCGGCAAAGTGAAGGATATGGTTGTATTGGTGGATGCCAATTCCGCCGCTGTTATCAAGGTTGTTGATATTAATCCCTGGCCTTAAGCACGCAATGGATTGCCATTAAGCCGCTTCTACATGCAATCTAACCCCTAATGCCTTGAATACTTTAGCAATGGTGTCAAAGCGTGGATGAGCATTGGGTTTCAAAGCCTTATAAAGAGCTTCGCGTGTAAGACCGGCAGCATTGGCAATCTCTGTCATGCCACGAGCACGGGCAATAACGCCTAAAGCATGAGCCAGCTCAGCCGCATCACCTTCTTCAATCACAACATTCAGATAATCAATAATTGCTTGCTCGTTATCTAAATACTTAGAAAAATCAAATTCTGGCAGATCGTTCACACAAATTTTTGTACTCATTATTTCAGTCCTCTATGTTCGCCGCAAGTTCCACAGCTTTAGCAATATCAGCGGCTTGTGTAGATTTATCACCGCCTCCTAGCATTACAATAACGACCGTTCCCCGCTGTACATAATACATACGCCAACCTGCGCCAAAGTGTTCACGCATCTCAAAAATACCATTGCCGACCGGTTTAACATCGCCCAACTGACCTTGCTGAGCCCGGTCAAGACGGCGACCCAGACGGACACGCGTCAAGCTGTCCTTAATGCTACAAAGCCATTTATCAAACTGCGGGAGGGTGCGTACTGTAATCATAATCCAATCGTAATCGGTCGATTACAGCTTGTCAATTTCGAATTAATTCATATTGGGTTACTTGCTTAATGCCTGTGTAACCAGAAGCGTTGTCATTTTGGCATGTATATACTGGACTTAAAGTCTTAAGTGGGCATCTCATGCTCTTTCAGCCATTCCTTAAGTGCATCATTCATGCGCGTTTGCCACCCCTTGCCAGTTGCACGGAAAGCTTCTAATACCTCTGCATCTAGGCGTATGCCTATGAATACTTTTGGTGTTTCAGTGCGCGGTCGGCCTTTGGATTTTGGACGTAGCATTTCGTCGGCTATTTCTACGCCAAATAGCTCAGGCAAGACTTCATAAGCTGAACGGGCCTTAGCAAAATCTTCTTCCGTCCATTCGAATGTATCAGGGTCAGCGGCAATTCCAGCATTGATTTCAGCATCTTCTTCAGTTGGCATGATGATGTTACGTGACATAGTATTTCACCTCTCTTCTGTTGGCTTTATGTAGGCTGATAATACGAACTCTATCACCACGCGGTGTATAAACTAAGCAAAAAAGCCTGTTATTTATCACGCCATACGCTTGAAAACGTTGTTCACCATAGTCATTGCGGTTATCGTAAGTATTCACTTCCCCCTTTGAAAAAGGAGGATTGAGGGGGATTTATTTAGAATCTTCCTTTATGACCTTCAGGTTACTAACCCCTCTTTTTCAAAGAGGGGGACTGAATGATTACTCCCAATC
>SBAV01000202.1 GCA_005239965.1 Methylobacter tundripaludum | reverse complement strand
GAACTGGAAACGCAGCGTAAAGCTGTACAGGTTAAAACGCAGGAGCTACAAAATGACCGTAACAACCGCTCCAAGGCCATAGGCCAGGCCAAAGCAAAAGGTGAAGATACCCAGCCGCTGATGGATCAGGTGCAGCATCTGGGTGATGCGCTGAAAGAAGCGGAAAGCCAATTAAATGACATCCAAGCGCAGATGACGCTGATTATGGAAGGCATACCGAATATTCTCGATGAGTCGGTGCCTGACGGTAAAGACGAAACCGCCAACGTTGAAATCTCCCGTTGGGGCGCAGTGCCGGAATTTGCTTTTGCACCAAAAGATCATGTCGATTTGGGTGCAAAGCTTAAACAAATCAACTTTGAATTGGGCGCGAAAATCGCCAGCAGCCGTTTTGTGGTCTTAAATGGCAACTTGGCTCGCCTGCAACGCGCGATTATCCAACTCATGCTCGATACCCACACCGCAGAACACGGCTATAGCGAAACTTACGTGCCGTTTTTGGTGAATGCCGACAGCTTGCGCGGTACCGGGCAACTGCCCAAATTTGAGGCCGATTTGTTCAAGGTCGATAACGACCCGGCTTTGTATTTAATCCCAACCGCTGAAGTGCCGGTGACCAATATTGTCAGGGATGTGATTGTCGATGCCAAAGACTTGCCGCTGAAGTTTGTTTGCCATAGCCCGTGTTTTCGCAGCGAAGCCGGGGCTTATGGCCGTGATGTGCGCGGCATGATACGTCAGCACCAATTTGAAAAAGTCGAAATTGTGCAAATCGTCGCACCGGAAGAATCGGCGAAAGCTCATGAAGAGCTTACCGCACATGCCGAAAGCATTCTCAAGAAATTAAAGCTGCCGTACCGCAAAATGCTGCTGTGCGCCGGTGACACCGGTTTTTCATCCAGTAAAACCTACGATTTGGAAGTGTGGCTGCCAGGGCAGGGTGCGTATCGGGAAATTTCCTCGTGCAGTAATTTTAAAGATTTTCAGGCGCGGCGTTTACAAGCCCGCTGGCGTAATCCAGAAACCGGCAAACCGGAATTGGTGCATACGCTAAATGGCTCAGGTTTGGCGGCTGGCAGAACCTTGATTGCAGTAATGGAAAATTATCAGGATGATCAGGGGCGTATTCATATCCCTGAAGCATTGCTGCCGTACATGGGTGGGGTGACGGTGATTGAATAGTATTGTCGCTCTATCTGCGTAAACGGTTGTGGCGCACTGTGCCAATAATGCCCAGCTGTGTTGATGTTTTTATCTGTATCTCATAGGTTAAAAAGTATATAATCCAATTATTTTGTTAAATCTTTTACTGAATTCATACCGGAAAAAAACATGCTGGGTAAGCTAGTTAAATTAGTGATAGGAAGCCGTAACGACAGGCTGGTAAAGAAGAAAAGAAAGGTGGTAAATAGCATCAACGCCTTGTCTTCCCAATTCGAAAAGTTGTCTGATGAGGCGTTAACGGCCAAAACGCAAGAGTTTCGTGATCGCCTGGCAAAAGGAGAAAAACTGGATAACCTGATTCCAGAGGCTTTTGCAGTGGTGAGGGAAGCCTCGGTGCGGGTGTTTGGTATGCGCCATTTTGATGTGCAGCTGATCGGCGGCATGATTTTACATGACGGCAAAATTGCCGAAATGAAAACCGGTGAAGGTAAAACCTTGATGGCAACCTTGGCGGCGTATCTGAATGCATTGCCCGGGCACGGTGTGCATGTGGTTACCGTCAATGATTATCTGGCCAAGCGCGATTCGGCGTGGATGGGCAGGTTATACGGCTTTCTGGGCCTAAGCACCGGCGTCATCATCAGCCAGATGGATAATGAAGAACGCCGTGCCGCTTATGCTGCCGACATTACTTACGGCACCAACAACGAATTCGGCTTTGATTATCTGCGCGATAATATGGCGTTTACGTTGGAACAAAAAGTCCAGCGTGAATTAAGTTTTGCGATTATCGATGAAGTTGACTCGATCCTGATTGACGAAGCCAGAACGCCGCTGATTATTTCCGGCTCTACCGAAGAAAATACCGACATTTATGTTCGGGTTAACAATATTATCCCCTTGTTGACCAAACAAGAAAAAGACGGCGCCCCTGGCCACTATACGGTAGATGAAAAAACCCGCCAAGTGCATTTGACCGAAGCCGGCCATGAGCGCGTTGAAGAACTGATGGTTGAGCACAACTTGATGCTCGATGGCAGCAGTTTGTACGATGCGTCCAATATTCGCCTGATGCATTACTTGAACGCCTCCTTGCGTGCCAACGTCTTGTACAGAAAGGATGTCGATTACATCGTTACCAATAAACAAGTTGTCATCGTAGACGAATTCACCGGCCGCATCATGACGGGACGCAGATGGGGTGAAGGTTTGCACCAAGCTATCGAAGCCAAGGAACGCGTGCCGATTCAAAACGAAAATCAAACCCTGGCTTCCATTACCTTTCAAAACTATTTCCGCCTGTACCACAAACTGTCTGGTATGACCGGTACTGCTGATACCGAAGCTTTTGAGCTGAACAAGATTTACGGTTTGGAAGTTATCGTCATTCCAACCCATCGCCCGATGATCCGTAAGGATCTAGGTGATGTGGTGTATCTGACTACCGATGAAAAATACAATGCGGTGGCCAGTGACATTAAACAGTGTGTGGAAAAGCAGCAACCGGCTCTGGTGGGTACGACTTCAATCGAGAACTCCGAACGCTTATCCAATCTGCTGAAGCAGCAGGGAATACCGCATGAGGTACTCAACGCCAAACAACACGAACGCGAAGCGCACATTATTGCGCAAGCCGGTAAGCCGGGTGCAGTCACTATTGCTACCAATATGGCCGGTCGTGGTACCGACATCGTGCTGGGCGGCAACCTGGATGCCGAATTGGCAGCACTGGGCGCTAATGCCACTGAGGCCGAAAAACAAAAGGTACGTGATGACTGGCAAGATCGCCACAACCAGGTAGTCGCCAGTGGCGGTTTGCATGTGATTGGTTCGGAACGCCATGAATCACGCCGTATTGACAACCAGTTAAGAGGCCGTTCCGGGCGGCAGGGCGATCCAGGTTCCACGCGCTTTTACCTGTCTTTGCAAGATGATTTGATGCGTATTTTTGCATCAGACCGTGTTGCCGGCTTAATGAAAAAACTCGGTATGGGCGATGGTGAGGCCATTGAACATCCCTGGGTAACACGCTCCATTGAGAAT
>SBAV01000315.1 GCA_005239965.1 Methylobacter tundripaludum | reverse complement strand
GTGGTAATGTTGGTTCGTGGCGATCCGCATACTCATGCAAGATTTTCGGTTCTATATCCACTATGCTGCCTTAAATTCCAAACAGCCCCGGTTTGAGTTTAGGTGTGCAGTATTTAAATGCGAATTAAGGGCTAAATTTTATACCCTAACTGATGTTACGCAGCAAATTGAAAAATCAATAACTTACAAAGCAAAAAACACAATAAGTCATTGAATTTAAATGTATAGAAAATCTGTTTCTTGAGAGAGCCTCCCGAACCATGAGCGGATCTCGTCTTCTTTAGATATAAACCACCGACCCTTCGACAAAGCTCAAAGCAATCGGACGATTGTCTATACCTGTCAAAATAGAAAACAACCAAAGCTGCCGACACCCTAAAACTCCTATAATTACAAGGTAATAATTCACATTTTTTCTGTGAAAAAAGACACTGTTCATCAGTCCGCAAATCTTTACAATAAAATTATATGATTAATATCTTCGCCAATTTAGAATTTTAGCCTAAATTCGGCCAAAATCAGCTTAACTAGTTACTGTAAAATCAATGAGTTAAGGTCGATCAAATGCCGTTTTTCAACTGACTTTACACGTTTGGCGAAGGTATTGATGATAGTCGATGATTTTATAAACCTTGGCTTAATAAAAAATCAATTTATTACGTGATGTAGCCAGTGATTTTTAAAAAACAGTGAGGACATTATGGTACGGTTTATAAGTTTATTAATATTTGTAAATGTATTGATGGCAATGATCCAGCCGTTTGATAGCAGAAAGCTTGTGGACTTGGAAACTCTTGAAGAACAAACCATAGCTACTGATGATAAAAGCCAGGTCACATTAATTACAGCCGTTCAAAAAACCTTGCCCAAACAGCGAGCGGGAGGTTTACATGAAGATCAAAAGGATAGGTTTAAATTGACTAAAGTTAATCAAACAGGAAGTCGGGTTATTGTCGATGCGAAGGGTACTATGGCACGTTCCTTTCCTGAGGATGAAGTGGCTTACGATCAGCCTGAAGGAATTGAGCAATCATTACAAGCATCTACCAATCAAAAAATAATGTACCAACTGGAACTGGCAAGACTAAGGAACGAGCAAAACCAAATTGTTATTGATAATATTGTAAAAGCCAATCTTGATAATTAATAACTTTACCAGGAGGTGGGTAGCTTTTTTACAATTTTTAACGCCTTGTCGTCAATAACGATATAGCCGCCCTTAATTAATTCTTGCATGATTTTATTAATCATTTCCCTGGACGATCCCACCCTTGTAGCCAGCTCATATTGCGTAGGCCTTGTGTCTATCACCAGTATATCGCCTTGCGGGGTTGCCATCTCAAGCAGCACTTTAATGGTTCTTTCATAAACATTGGATAGTGCCAATTGTTTAACTTTTTGCGTCAACGATCTGATTTTTTCTGCTAACACGCCTAATAAATTAATGGCGACTTCGGGATGCAACGTCACCCAATGATTAAAATCACTTTTAGAAATAACGCCACACAATGTTTTTTCTAAAGCAACTACCGAAGCTGACCGGGGTTCATTTGTTAACAGAGCAAGTTCACCAAAACAGGAACCTGGTTCTTGAGTCAATAAATGTATTTCTTTACTTTTGTTGTCGCTACTAAAAACACGCACTTTCCCGGAAAGTATGATGTATAAGGAACTGCTTTCTTCACCTTCGGTAATAATCGTTGTCTGCTTGGGAAACGTGGCGGGCTTGGCTTTCATGGCCAAAGCATGGAGCGCATCGTCAGGCAGCTTGGCAAGAAACGGGATTTTTTTAAGACATGAAAAAACCTCTTGTTGCACGGGTCACACCTTTATTGTAGAAAGAAAAAACAATATCAATTTATTATAGGTTACAGCGTGTTGCGATGAAAAGCCAGAAAGTACATAAAGCTAAGCCCTCACTTAAGCCAGAATACTGAACAAAACTTAATTGTTCGCCTGCACTTTTAAAGGGCTGGCAAATTTCCTGCCGGTCAATTGCTAGACTTTCAGCAGCGTATTGAATACCATGCTTATCAGAGCATAAGCATCCATTGCTCTGCTATGTGTACAGTCCGATGGTGGGTTTTGCAAATCGTAACGAGAATGCTGCTGCCTTGCTTTCGCTCACCGATTCGAAAACGAAGCCACTCAGTGTAAGCGTTATTTAACTAACAACCCAGCAAAAGTTGAAGGAGCGTCTTATGAACCCAATTATTAAAGCGGTTAAAGCGTATTCAAAAAGAGCAAGAGAAAAAAGAGCTTCAATTTTCCGAGGTAGTTTTTTTCTTAACGAAGAGACAAAGATACTTGATTTAGGATCAGAAACTGGATCGAACATTCATGCTTTATTGCAAGGTACATGTGTGAAACCACAAAATGTCTATATTGCTGATATTAATGCAGCACTCATAGAAAAAGGGAGAGACACCTTTGGTTTTGTCCCGGTGCTTATTAGCGAAGACGGAAGAATTCCCTTTGATAAGGATTATTTTGATATTGTATATTGCTCTTCTGTCATTGAGCATGTAACGGTATCAAAAGAACAGATTTGGTCTATGAGTGATGAAAAGTTGTTCAAGCATGAATCTTTGATGCACCAAAGGGAATTTGCCCGTGAAATACAAAGAGTAGGCAAGCAGTATTTTGTTCAAACACCCTATAAGCATTTCCCAATTGAAAGCCATAGTTGGTTGCCTTTTATTGCATGGTTGCCAAGAAAACTTTTGATTCCACTATTGAGTTTTACAAATTCATTTTGGGTGAAACAGACCCGTCCAGATTGGTATTTATTAAACAGTGCAGAAATGACCGGTTTATTCGAGGATGCCAAAATACTCACTGAGAAGTCTTTGGGGTTAACGAAGTCAATGATGGCCGTAAAATCATCTCGGCTATGAGATGTTTTGCTGCTTGTACTGATGCAATAATTATTAAATTTACCATTTAATCAACTAGATAATAATTTGTGTTTTTCTATTTTGATTTTTTAACGCCCGTATGGCCACGCTATTCCAGCAAGGACTTCAGAAGCTAGTAATCAGTCAGTTTTGATTTGTCGGATAAGGTTTAAAAAGCCGTTCGTGGTGATCTTGAACTGCCTACCTTTTCAACATTCAGGCAACCAATATTCCCTGTTAACGCAACATTTTTTTAACTTAAGGGAACCTCTAATAATTGCTTTTTCAAAATCCACACTACTTAAATTTCAACAAGTTATAAATTTAAGACGGCCTGAAATTTGAATTATTAGAGGTTCCCTTAAGGCATCCGATCAAACAGAGAAAAATCGCACCGGTTTAATGCACATCAGTATAATTATGCACAATAAAACACCCTGTTTTTGAGAGTCAGACAAAGTTTTTGAGTGGTTTTCAAAATAATTATTTATGGAAATAATACTTTAAAAATAATTGGATAGACTATTTTAAACGCACGTTGACGCACTGCTTCTTAAGTTGGCCTTATTATTGCTTTGTTATAATTGTAAATATGGGGCTAGTGGAGCTCATGTAAGTAAGGTTCAATTTTAGGGATTGACTATTCAGGTGGCATCTTGAAGCAGGAGGGCTGTAGGTATTCAGGTTTATCACAACTAAACTGATAATCAGCAATTCGGAAAAGTTACCATTAAAATCAGTTGATTAAAAACGCGCTATTTTTTACGAAAAATTTATAGTTTTATGAGTTAAAATAAACAATGTAAATTTAAAACTGTTGATTAAATAGAACTGAAACAGAAATATCTGTTTATAAGATATAACTATCAAATAATATCATTTTATTGTATTTGATAAATCCCCTAAGATAACTTACCGACGCCAACCGAATTGAATCATGACATCAATCAGTCATGTTCAAAGCGTAAGCTTTAAAACGGTTTAAATGGTTAGAAAATTTTATGAGGACAAAACCATGTTAAGCGAATATCTATCTTTAATAGCTATATTTAAATTTGACATACCGTGGCCAACGCTTTTGCCCAAAACGTGGGTAGCGATTTTGTTGCTAGTGTGTTTCTGCGTTCTTATATTTATTGAACTCTACGCGCCACGCAAAAAGCAGGCCAAGAAAAATCTAAAACAATCCTACCAAACCAACCTGGGATTGTTTTTGTTCAATAACGTCTTTATGTCAGTGCTGTCGGTCACCTCGATATTTTTGCTGGCGAAACATTACGGCAATGACGGTTTGCTCAAGGGGGTGTCCAATCCTGCATCAAAAGGGTTTTTGTCATTGTTGGCGCTTGATTTGGTGCTGTATGTTTGGCACAGGGTTTGCCATAGGTTTGATTGTTTATGGATGTTTCATAAAGTGCATCACAGCGACCCGTACTTAAACGTTACCACCGCGTTTCGGTTACATTTTTTGGAAGTGGCATTAACCAATCTATTTAAGGCGGTATGTGTTGTTGTACTTGGCATAGGGGAAATGATGGCGCTGACCAGCGAAGCCATTACCACGCTGTGTATCATGTTCCATCACACCAACATCGCTTTCAGGGGAGAAAAACTGTTGGGCAAGGTGTTGATTGTGCCTTACTTGCACCGTACGCATCACTCGGTGCTACGCCACGAGCATGACAGCAACTACGGTGCGGTGTTATCGGTGTGGGATAAACTGTTCGGCACACACCTGGAAGCCAATCCGGCAGCAATCGGTATTAAAGAGCATTCACCGCAAGATGTCATGGGCCTGATTTGGTCCGGCCTAACAATGACGCCTCCCATAACGATTCAACCCGCTGTTTTGGAACACATGATTGCCGAAGCTGCATACTATAAGGCCGAGAAACGCGGTTTTAATCCAGGCCACGAAATACATGATTGGCTGGAAGCCAAAAAAGAGATCATTGCGGCAGTCTACGGTGCCAGGCAGGCAAATCGATTAGTCTCCAATATGCAGATGTTTAAGCAAATGTAACCGCCTTCAGTGCGCATTGAAGGGCGTATTTTCATCATTCAATCGCACTGAACGGTGCTAGCCTACACAGTTAAGCGATTATGCAAGTAAAAATAGTTGACTTTTCTGTAAAAAATACTAATGTAGCGGCTTATATAAGCAAACATTAAGCTCGGCCAGGTACCTTAACTCTACGGCTTAGTAACGCGCATGAAAACTGAACAACTTGTAACATAAATTCCGTTCCTACTGACTTGTCGACGTATGAACTGGCTCAAGTGTGTCGCGCACGCTGCCTAACTTTGTTCTAAGTGGAATAAGCCACAATCCCCATAGTTTATAACCGCAACACCATGATACGACTACTTATACTCTATATTGCCATTGTTATTTTTTTGACGCTCAATCCCTGGCTGCGTCCTGATTCCAGCGCCGCGATAGGTTTTTTAACCTGGGATATGATCGCCCATGCTGGCACTTACGGCGTCTTGTCCATCGTTTTAATGTTGGCCCTAATTCGCAGAGGCAGAGGATTGACGATAACCGCTATGGTCATTGTAGCGTGTGGTTTAAGTGGTGTTTTTTTGGAATATTGCCAAGCCTGGTTTACCACAACCCGACAATTGTCACTGCACGATGCCACCGCCAATTTTTTAGGTGCCATACTCGGCGCAACGGCGTTTTGGAGTGTGCGAATTTTTGCGTCCATTGCCAGACATCGACCTATGGCCCGATAGAATACAACTTTCGTGTCACTGCATCACAAACTTAAGACCAATAAGCAACAATACCGAAGCCAACACAGGGCGTAAATAATATTCGGGAATTTTTGCACTCAGATGGCTGCCTATCCAGATACCGGGTAAAGATCCCATCAGCAAGCTACCCAGCAACATCAAGTCAACATTGCCCAGGCTAAGATGTCCCAAACCGGCTACAGCGGTAAGTGGAATAGCATGAGCAAGATCGGTACCGACAATTTTCAGCGTCGTCATGCGCGGATACAGGAACATCAAAGCGACAGTGCCCAATGCGCCGGCGCCCACAGACGATAAAGTAACCAATATCCCCAACACAGCACCGGTAATGACTGTTGCAGGAATTTCCAGGCGAGGCGAGAAGCGCCCGGCATTCACGCTGTTACTGTGGTCGTCGTCGATTTGACCCAGCGCTTTGGCTTTACGCAACAAAATAGCACGAATTAATAAGGCGCAGGCCGTCAATATCAGGGCAATTCCAAGCGAATAGGTAATCATTCCGGTGGTTTCCTTACCTACCGCCATAAAATGTTTAATGGCCAGTAGGGTTAAGATCGCGAATGGTAAGCTGCCCAGCGCTAACCAGCCGACAATTTTCCAATCCACTGAACCATGTTTGCCATGATGCACGAAGACACCGCCAGTTTTAGTGATAGCCGCGTATAGCAGGTCAGTGCCCACCGCAACCGCCGGTTTAAAACCGAATAAAAACACCAGTAAAGGCGTCATCAGCGAGCCACCGCCGACGCCAGTAATGCCGACCAGTAGCCCCACTGCAAAGCCTGAAACCGAGTACATCAAGTTCATGTCGTATTCCTGTTGGATGAAGAGTTGAAATTGGCAGCTATTGTATCAGCCACTTATTTCATTTTTAATGATATGTTAAGATAACTATATGCAATTTAGTTGTAAAGATTTGTAAAGATTTATGATTTGACCCACCTTGGTTGGATAAATAATGAACCTGATTCAATTACGGTATATTCGTGAAATCGTCCGCCAAAACTTGAGTGTTTCTCAGGCTGCCGAGGCCTTGCATACGTCGCAATCAGGGGTAAGCCGACAGATTCAGTTGTTGGAAGAAGAACTTAAGTTGCAGATTTTCCAGCGCAACGGTAAACGGCTGGTAGGGATTTCCGAGCCGGGCAAGATTATCCTGAATCTGGCCGAACAGGCGTTGCGCGAGATGGAAAACATCAAGAGGGTCGGTGAAGAGTTCACCCAGAAAGACAAGGGCACGTTAACCATAGCAACGACCCATACCCAAGCCCGTTATTTTTTGCCGGTTGCCGTGAAACAATTCATGCAAATTTACCCTGATGTTGCGTTAGCCATCCATCAGGGCAATCCAACGCAAGTGGCTGAACAGGTTGTCAGTGGCGAAGCTGATCTCGGTATCGCCACGGAATCAATCAGTTCCTATGAAAAGCTGTTGTGTTTGCCTTGTTATCAATGGAACCGCTGCATAGTTGCGCCGGAAGGCCACCCATTGCTGAACGATGTTCCGCTTACCCTGGAAAAAATCGTCCGCTATCCTTTGATTACCTATGACTTTGCCTTTACCGGCGGCTCGCTGGTTAAGCGTGTATTCAATCAGGCGGGTCTTGAGCCCAATGTAGTTTTGACCGCCATTGATGCCGATGTAATTAAAACTTACGTGAACCTGGGTTTGGGCATCGGTTTGCTGGCGTCCATGGCTTATGACCGGGAGCGCGATGTGAATTTGGGCATGCTGGACGCCAGTCATTTATTTCCTGCCAGCACCACCTATCTGGGTTTGCGCCGGGATGCGTTTTTACGTGATTATGTCTACAATTTTATCCATATCCTAGTGCCAAAACTCAACCGCAAAGCGGTTTGCTCTGCGCTTAAGGTGGGGTAGAACGAAAACGATCTGACCGTTGCCCGTGTTTTGATCTGGCACTGCCAAATCACATCGAACGAATCAATACTTACAAATCGCTGACTTTCGTTTCGCGTATGGCGCGGGTTAACTCGGCGCGTTGCTTATCCAGAACCAGCCACTCGATTTCGCGGTGCAAATAGTTTTCTTTGTATTTTGACGCTTCGGCGAGTAATTCCAGCTCCTTACGTTCGGCTTCCAGCTGCATTTCTTTAAGTTTGGTCTGGTGCTGTATTTTTTCGGCTTCCAGGCGCGCCTGAATTTTTTGTTTTTCGCGTTGGTAGGTTTCCTGCTCCCGAATTTCCGCTTCCAGTTCCTGCTGTTTTAAACGCTCTTCCTGCTTGATTTTATCGGCTTGCAGTTGTTCTTTCGCCTGATGCCATTTGGTCTGCTGAATTTCAAATATTTTGATTTCCGCATCCAACTCTTGCTCTTTCAAGCGCGCGTCATGCTGTATTTTATTGGAAAGCAGACGCAATTCCAGCTCTTGCTGTTTCGGCTGTTGCTCCAGCATAGACTTTATTTCTACACTTTGCTCAAGCTCTCGCAATTGTTTTTCATGCGCCAGTTTTTGCGTATGCAAGCGCGATTTTATTTCATATTCTTCTAACAGTTGTTTTTCCTGCACTTCCAG
>SBAV01000028.1 GCA_005239965.1 Methylobacter tundripaludum | reverse complement strand
GTTTAAAATCGGTAAGCCGTGGTTTTGCTTCGTTTGATTATGAGTTTTTGCGTTTTCAGGAAGCCGATTTGGTCAAGTTGGATGTATTGATTAATGGTGATAAGGTTGATGCCTTGTCGATTATCGTACACAAAGATTTGAGCAGTAACCGTGGCCGCGACTTGGTCGAAAAAATGAAGGACCTGATTCCCCGGCAAATGTATGAAGTGGCGATACAGGCGGCGATTGGTTCTAAGGTCATTGCGCGCTCTACAGTCAAGGCGATGCGAAAGAATGTGACCGCCAAGTGTTATGGTGGTGACATAACCCGTAAGAAAAAGTTACTGGAAAAACAAAAAGCCGGTAAAAAACGTATGAAACAAGTGGGCAGCATTGAAATTCCTCAAGAAGCATTTTTGGCTGTTTTGCAGCTGAATAAGGAATAACCTCGAACTGCTTTTATCTCTACAAAACGTGAGCCTGTTGTTATGGACTATGATTTTTCTTTTTTTCTATTTACCGCCACTTTAGTTACCGGTGTTATCTGGGGCGGGTATCTGCTGATACTTAAATCCAGAGGCGAAGTGTTCGATGAAAACAAGGAACCGATACTGGTCGAGTATGCCAGGTCGTTTTTTCCGGTGGTGTTGATAGTGTTGCTGCTACGGTCATTTTTAGCAGAACCGTTTCGTATCCCGTCGGGATCAATGATGCCCACCTTGCTGGTCGGTGATTTTTTGTTAGTCAATAAGTTTACTTATGGCATCCGTTTGCCGGTGATCAACAAAAAATTAATTGAGATCAACGAACCAAAACGGGGTGATATTGTCGTGTTTCGCTTTCCTAAAGATCCAACTGTTGATTATATTAAGCGTGTCATTGGTTTGCCCGGTGATAAGGTTTCTTACCACGACAAACAACTTTACGTGAATGGGCGGCCAGCAGCACAAGTGTCATTGGGCAGTTATCAGGGGGTTGGGCAAGGCGAAGATATGACCGGCGCTGAACATCTGGCCGAAGATTTGACCGGCGTTGAACACAGCATTTTGGTTAGGCATGGCGCAATTTCGGCGGAAGGCGATTATTCTGTACCGAAGGGCAGTTATTTCGTGATGGGCGATAACCGCGATAACAGTAATGATGGCCGTTATTGGGGAATGGTGCCAGAGGCCAATTTAGTGGGCAAAGCGTTTTTTATCTGGATGAATCTGGATCTTGAACATAAAGGCATCGATTTTAGCCGGATCGGCACGGTTTTAAAATAAGCTACACTTATTAGGCATAAATAATGAATTTTTGGGAGTAAAAATGAAATTATCGCCTAATCGTCAGCAAGGTTTAACCTTGATTTCCATGCTTTTTGTTTTGGGATTGATCGCGTTTTTTGTTCTGTTAGGAATTAAAATCATTCCGGTGTACCTGGATCACAACAAGGTCGCCAATGCGCTTAGCGCACTTGAAAAATCGGGAAATATTGAAAGCCAAAGCGAATTTGAAATCAGGAACAGTTTGGCAAAACGTTTTAATTTGAATTATGTCTATGATGTTACCCAGAATGACATTAAAGTTACCAAGCATGGTAGCTATGTGAAAGTTGCGATTCAATACGAGGTTGCGAAAAAATTGGTTGGCAATTTGAGTATCTTGGCCGAATTTAACGACGTGATTGAGGTTGGGAAGAGTGAATAAGAAGCCGCAGGTCTTGTGCAAGAAACTAGGCTTAGAATTCAACAATCCGCAGCTTTTTACCTTGGCATTAACGCACCGCAGTGTCAGTTCCAATAATAACGAACGCCTGGAATTTTTAGGCGATTCCATCTTAGGCTTTGTGATTGCCCAAAAACTGTTTGAGGCTTTTCCAGGAGCTAGCGAGGGTGTGTTGAGTCGCTTGCGGGCCAGCCTGGTGAATCAAAGCTCACTGGCAGATTTGGCCAGAAGCTTGCAGTTGGGCGATTATTTGCTGCTGGGAGCAGGGGAGTTAAAAAGCGGCGGATTCCGGCGTGATTCCATTTTGTCCGATGCCATGGAAGCAATCATGGGCGCGTTGTTTGTTGATCAGGGCATAGAAGCCAGTCGTCGCTGGATAGAATATCTGTTTACTGACAGGTTGCAATCCTTATCGCTAGATAATTGGCAGAAAGATCCTAAAACCCAACTGCAAGAACTCATGCAGGCCAAGAAACTGGAGTTGCCTGATTATAGTTTGGTCGCCATGTCGGGGCTTGCCCATGAGCAAGTGTTTAAGGTTAAATGTACCATTCCCTTATTGCCAGAACCGTGTATCGGTGTTGGAATTTCCAGAAAAAAAGCCGAACAGTCGGCGGCTGAACTTATGCTTCAGTTATTGAATAAGAGTAAACAATGAATTGTGGTTTTGTGGCTTTGATCGGTCGTCCTAATGTTGGTAAATCGACATTGATGAACCATGTGCTGAAACAAAAAATCAGTATCACTTCCCGTAAGCCGCAGACGACCCGGCATAGAATTACCGGCATCAACACCACTGAAGCCGGGCAGATTATTTATGTGGATACGCCCGGTATGCACGCTGATGGCAAGCAAGCCTTAAACCGTTATCTGAACAAGACGGCTGACACCACGATGCTGGGAGTCGATGTTATTGTTTGGCTTATCGATGGCTTGTACTGGCATGAGTATGATGACATTATTTTCAAGAAGCTGGAACAGGCCGGTCTACCGGTAATTTTGGCGGTCAACAAGATTGATAAGATACAAAACAAAGATGAGGTCCTGGCTTTTTTTGCGAATGCCCAACAACGCTATCCTTTTGAACATATCATTCCCATTTCAGCACTAAAAGGTAATAATCTCGACCAGTTGGAAAGCTTGATTATTAAGCTGTTGCCCGAAGGCGATTTAATTTATGGCGAAGATCAAATCACCGATCGTTCTGAGCGTTTTTTGTGTGCGGAAATTATCAGGGAAAAACTCACGCGCCGTTTGGGTGCCGAGCTACCCTATGCCTCTACGGTTGAAATACAGCTTTATCAAGAAAAGCCAGCCATCACCAAAATATATGCCGTTATTTGGGTAGAACGCTTGACACAAAAAAATATTGTGGTGGGTAAGCAAGGCGATATGCTGAAAAGTATCGGCACCGATGCCAGGGTCGATATTGAAAAACTGATTGGCCAAAAAGTGTATCTGCAGCTTTGGGTGAAAGTGAAAAAAGGCTGGTCGAATAATGAACGCGCCTTGCAGAGCCTGGGCTTTAATGACGGGTAGTGCAGTTTACAGCCAGCCGGGTTTCATACTAAAACAAAAAAAATACCACGAAACAAGTTTAATCATTGATGTGTTCACCCGGGATTTCGGTCGATTTTCCCTGCTGGCAAGAGGCGTAAGAAAATCCAGGTCGAAAACGGCCGCCATGTTGCAGCCCTTTATCCCGTTATCCCTCTCGTATATGGGTAACGGTGAGCTTAAAATACTGACGGATGTTGATATCGTTCAATTTCCTCTTGAACTAAAAGGGCTGGCGTTGTATTGTGGTTTTTATATCAGCGAGCTGATTATTTGCTTTTTACATCAACATGATCCGCATCCTGCGGTGTTTTTTGATTACAATATCTGCTTAGCCCGGCTTGCAGGGGCTACGGATTCAGAAATAGAAGCTGTATTACGTGTTTTTGAAATCAATTTAATCGAAAAAATCGGTTATGGCTTGCAGTTAGAGGTTGATTTTCTAAGCGAGCTGCCCGTTAATCCTGCAAAAAAATATGCTTTTGATGTAGAACGTGGTGCTTATGAAGACGAGCAAGGCTATTTGTCGGGTAGCACCTTACAGGCGCTCAGCTCAAAAATATTGAATGATCCACAGGCATTGAACGAAGCAAAGCTATTGATGCGAGCCGTTATTGATTTCTATTTACAAGGCCGGCCACTCAAAAGCAGGCAAGTTGTTAACCAAATTATCAAAAGAATGAGTAATGACTAAAAAAATGGTTTTGTTAGGCGTTAATATTGACCATGTGGCGACCATAAGGCAGGCGCGACGCGGACTTTACCCTGAGCCTGTGCAAGCGGCTTTAGTTGCCGAGCAAGCGGGTGCCGATGGTATTACCGCACATTTACGTGAAGACCGTCGCCATATACAAGACCGCGATCTGTTCTTGTTAAAAGACATGATCCATACCCGTTTGAACATGGAGATGGCGGTCACTGATGAAATGGTCGATATTGCCGTAAAACTCAAGCCGTTTGCTTGCTGCTTGGTGCCTGAAAAACGTGAGGAATTGACCACCGAAGGCGGCCTGGATGTTGCGGCTAATTTTTTACGTGTGCTGTCAGCTTACGAGAAACTGGCTGCAGCCGGGATAGCCGTGTCGTTGTTTATTGACCCTAGCGAAGCGCAGATAGATGCGGCTGCCAACATTGGCGCACCGGTTATTGAATTACACACAGGCCGTTATGCTGAGGCACGGCAATCTGAGCAACAGCTACAGGAATTACAACGTATCCGGCAAGCAGCGCATTATGCCGATAAGGCTGGTTTGCAGGTAAATGCCGGTCACGGTCTGGATTGTTATAATGTCGCGGCGATTTGTGCGATACCGGAAATCGTTGAGCTTAATATTGGCTATTCCATTATCGCGCAAGCTTTGTTTTCCGGTTTGGCAGAATCGGTGCGTCATTTAAAACACATTATGCACAGTGCGCGATTACACGCCAATTGATGCCGAGCTATAGATGGATATCGAGTTTTACCAATTAACTTCGGCGGGTGACAGGGAAATCAATCAGGACTACATGGCGCATGTTATCAAAAACCGTTATGCGCTGTTTGTGGTTGCTGATGGTTTAGGTGGGCAC
>SBAV01000497.1 GCA_005239965.1 Methylobacter tundripaludum | reverse complement strand
CATGGATTCGACGCCGGCGTTAATCTCTTATCTGGACACCAATTTCCGGTATTTACGTGTCAACAAGACTTATGAAAACTGGTTCTGCACTCCCCAGGAACGTATCCTTGGCCATACAGCCCGAGAAATTATCGGCGAAAAGGCTTGGGACATCGTTCGGCCTTATCTTGAGCGGGTGCTGGCTGGTGAACGGGTAAGCTATGATCAGGTAATCCCGTATGGCAACTGTAATCCCCCCCGCTGGGTGCATGCGACTTATATTCCCGATATGGATTCAACCGGTACCGTGAAGGGTATCGTGGTGCATAGCGTCGATATCGAGGACAGAAAACAGGCCGAACTGGAACGGCAAAAATTTGTCTCTTTGGCAGATAACAGCCAGGAGTTTATCGGCATGTGCGATATGAATTTCACACCGTTCTACGTCAATGCCGCCGGCATGCGCCTGGTCGGCCTCGACAGCGTGGAACATGCGTGCCAAACTCCCGTCCAGGAATTTTTCTTTCCCGAAGACCAGCGCTTCATCATCGAGGAGTTTTTCCCCCGCATATTGCGTGAAGGAAGCGGTGAAGTGGAGATCCGCTTCCGCCATTTCCAGACCGGTGCCACTATCTGGATGATCTACAATGTTTTTTATATTAAAAATAGCAACGGCGAACCGGTCGGCCTTGCCACCGTAAGCCGCAACATCACCGAGCGCAAAAGGGCAGAGGCGGCGTTGCGCGAGAGCGAGGAGCAAATACGCCTGGCCAGCGAAAAACACCTGCACCAAATGCAGACACACCAAATAGAACTGGAGATGCAGAACGATCAATTGCGACAGGCATCTGTTGCCCTGGAAACATCGCGTAGCCATTATAGGGAACTGTACGACTTTGCCCCGGTCGGCTATCTGACCCTCACCACGGAAAACATGATCGCTGAAATTAATCTCACTGCTACCCAACTACTCGGCGTGGAGCGCAAGAAACTTCTTAATCGGCGCTTTGCACAGTTTATTGCTGATGAACACAAAGACCGCTGGCACCAATTTTATATGCGGGCAGTACAACAACAGGACGGCAAACAAAGTATCGAACTGCCCCTACGCCACAAAGACGGTACTGACCTTTGCGTCCATATCGACTGCCAGTACAAGAAAGCGGATGATACCCTTCCGCAGTTACGTATCGCGCTTACCGACATTACCGAACGCACACTCGCCGAGGCTGCGCTACGCGAGAGCGAGGCGCGGCTTGCCTTGGTTATCGAAGAAGTGAAGGCGGGGTATTGGGACTGGAATCTGAATACCCACACCTTATTCCTATCGCCCGAATGGAACCGGCAACTCGGCTTGGATGACAATGAACTGCTCGTCCAATGGGATCAAAAGCAAGACCGCCTGCATCCGGACGACCGGGCTTCGGTAGTGGCAGCCAGTGAAAATTTTATTGCTGGACGTTTGCCAGTCTATGAATTGGAGTTTCGCCTGCGCCACAAGGATGGCTCGTACCGCTGGATTCACTCGCGTGGCGCATTGTTGCGCGACCATCATAACCATCCTTATCGTATGCTGGGAATAAATTTGGACATTACCGACTATAAGCACACCAAAGAACTGAACGAGCGGCGCGATAAGATGGAACAGGCGTCCCACTTGTATGTCGCCAGCCAGACGGCGGCAGCCATCGCCCACGAACTGAACCAGCCGCTCACTGCCATCTCTTATTATGCCGATGCGGTACAAGAGTTGCTGCAAGCCGGTAACCCGAATACGCAAAAGCTGTCCAAAATAATGGCAAAATGTAGCCAACAAGCCCTGCGGGCCGGCGCAGTCATACGGCAATTAATGGCTGTATTGCATAAAGGTGAGACCATTAGCGAGCCGGTAGATATCAATCAGTCGATCCATGAAGCGCTCGGCTTTGTCAAGGCGGACGGTCATTTAGGCGCTTTTAAAATAGAACTGAAGCTCACTGCCGATTTGCCGCCGGTTATGGCCAATGGCCTGCAAATCCAGAAGGTGCTGATCAATCTATTGCATAACGGTTTGGAGTCCATGCAGGAAAGCGGAATAAACACCGGAACGATGACTGTAACAACGCATCGCTTTGTCGAAGACTCAACTATGGCGCAGGTGACGGTGCGCGACAGCGGAAAAGGTGTAGTGGACAGCGCCGCGCTTAAAACCATATTTCAACCCTTCTACACAACCAAGTCCACAGGTTTAGGCATGGGGCTTGCCATCAGCCGCGCCCTGATTGAAGCGCACGGCGGAAAAATGTGGGCTGAGCGAAATGCCGGCAGCGGCATAAGTATCCACTTTACCCTACCCTTTGTGATATGAACATTGAACCCTGCATTTTTATTGTCGATGATGACTATGCTGTGCGCGACGGACTCGGACTGGTTTTCGAAACCGCCAATCTCTCTTACCAGACTTTTGATAGCGCTGAGCATTTTCTGCAAGCCTATTGCCCGGGCAAGCCCGGTTGCCTGCTGCTCGATATGAATATGCCGGGCTTAAATGGTCTCGAACTGCAAGACGAACTCCGCCGCCGCAATATACACTTGCCAATTATTTTCCTCACCGCGCATGGCGACATACCCACGACGGTTCGTGCGGTCAAGGCTGGTGCGGTCGATTTTCTGACCAAGCCCGTGCCCAGCAAACTGTTGATCGAACGGATTCAGGCAGTGCTGCAACACGAAGCCCAAATACACGAAAAAAACATGACAGAGCGAGCGCTCTGTAACCGTCTAAACAATCTTACCTCCCGCGAATTCGAGATATTGCCGTTGGTTGTGCAGGGGCATTCTAATAAAGAAATAGCCCAGCAGTTGGGCATCAGCTACCGTACCGTCGAAATTCACCGTGCACGTATCTTGCACAAAACCGGCGTAACCACCCTTCTGGAACTGGCCCGCCTGTGTGAGGCCTGTAAGTTTCCTCCTGAACTAATCCCCTGATATTCCTAAAATATAATCGTTCAGCCCTTTTTTCAAGGGAGAAGGTGAATGTTTACATCATAATAATGAACTGCACGCAATATTTCCAATATTGCATACGTGTTCTTACGTACGTGCTAGTACGTACGCGTTCGCACGTATTTTATTTTACACTTTTATTCGTTTTAATATGTCCCAAGGATGATCCCTATACGGTCAAGCGTCTCCTAGAATTGTAGCTGCTGATCGTTAAGATCGAATGCTTTTCCCCCACAAGAAAGACAGAGGATTACCCTCTTTTTTATTCACTATGAACAGTGCCCGATTTTTATTTACCTATTCCAAGAGGGGTTACGTAATGGATTCAGATTACGATATTTTCGAAATTGTCGCTGTTGTTCGCGATTTCTGGCTCATTGATGCGGAGTCCTATCAACGGCGTTACTGTACCGAACACGGCCAGCCTTTGGCTCCTGGTTATTATGTTGCCAATTGGCCAGAACATATCCGGGCAAGGCGATTTAACGAACATGCCGCGTTTCATGGGCCGTTCAAATTACGCAAGGAGGCACAAGCGGCCCTCGAATGGATGCACAAGGAGTGGAAGCAGGTTTTGGCAATGCCATCCAAGGCAGTGCCTGTTGCCACTCCGAAATCCAGCCGAATAAAAGCAAAGAAAGCCGCTTAGCGATCGTTATAGCTGGCAGAAGGCGTCAGAGGTATCTATACATTTTTACAATTATTTTTTTATATTGATATTTAGTCAGGCAGTGTTCTAAATAAATATTAATATCAATCAGTTACGGAATTTGTATAGATACAGTGTTTTCATATCTGGTGAATAACAGTAATTATTAGCAGTGCGGAGTACAAACCTAGGTTTGTACTCCATCAAATATAACTAATCGATACCGAAAACACTGTACCTTATACAGAAGGCGCAAAAACCAACCGTTTGCTGCAAAAAATCGTAAAAATGACATTGTGTAATACGGTTTTTGGCTGCTAACTCAAAGTGGGCTGTTGTCCGCCTTGAGCTTGTCGAAGGGGAGGTGGTTCATGGTTCGATAAACTTACCATGAACGGTCTTCTTTTAAAGTAGCCCGAAACCTGGACTTTATAAACTGGGGTTTTACCAAGGAGTTAGGTTTTCTTATTCAATTCTGCAGTTAAGGTTATTTATGAACCATATTGATTTTCTAGAATATCAGGCGTCTATCGTAGATAAATCGCGCCTGTTTTTATCAAAGGATCCAGAGTCTTCAACGCATCAAACAAAAAAACTTTCTTTTTTGTCAAGTGTATCTGAAGAAGCTTTGGTGGTTCTTCTGGAAAAATCCAAAACGCTAACCTATCCCAAGCGTGTGCTTATAGTCTCGGAAGGTGATAAGGCCAACGCGTTTTTTATAATCCTCTCAGGGAAAGTACGGGTATTTTGTGAGGATGAGAAGAGCAAGGAAGTTACGTTCAATATCCAGGGCCCCGGTTCATACTTTGGCGAAATAGCCTTGTTAACGGATAAACCGAGGTCAGTTTCTATAATGACCCTGGAAAAAACAGTCTGTGCAGTTATTTCAAAAAATGATTTTGTAAATTGGCTGATGAATTATCCGAATGTGGCAATCAATTTATTGATCGCATTATCGGAAGAAATCATGCAGTTGACTGATAAAGTGAGGCAAATGGCCTTATCAAATGTGTATGAACGGACTGTCAAAGTCTTAAAAGATTTAACCGTTGATGAGGGGAATATCGGTGTCATTCATAACCCGCCCAGTCAACAGGTTTTGGCTTCCATGGTGGGGGCATCAAGAGAGATGATCAGTAAAATCATGCGTGATCTCACCAAGGGCGGCTATGTGGAGACTGCCGACAATTCATTGATAATAAATAGAAGGCCACCGTCATCATGGTAAAGGTAGTGGTCGGCGCGCAGCCGCATGTAGCTTAAGATTGCGATTTGAAAAGTTTATCAATTTTAAACTGCAAATAGTGGAGCAGAAAATGAGCAAGACAATTAGAAAAATTAAGGCATTTGAAAGTGGAGGTATTTCGAATGCTAAAAAAGCCAGCAAAGCCTTATACCTATCAAATCGGTATGCCAAGACTGCCGACCTTGCTTATTACAAGGCAGAAACTGGAGATTTTTTGCCGGATCAGGAACTTAATGACAGGTGCAAGGCCGGCCGGGAACTTTCGTTCTGATCAGGGCAAAATGCGGTGAACATAATTAATCGCGTCTAACCAGGAGCCATCCGAGCGAACCTATTCAACTCACGCTATAACAAAAAAAGGTGGCGCTATGTACGTCAATGCTCATGCACTTCTTTCTTTGGTTGCCGGGATTTTGATACTGATCCGTCCCGCCTTATTAAATTATATCATCGCCATTTATCTCATTATTATCGGCGTTTTTGCTCTCTTGGCAATCCAATCCCTGATACTGCTTGCCTTG
>SBAV01000367.1 GCA_005239965.1 Methylobacter tundripaludum | reverse complement strand
TTTTTTATTGTCGCTGTTCCCCAACCTGATGCAGCTCAAAAATCCATTTAACCGAATTTCTGGCAGCTCTTTTTAGCGCTTAAGCATGGATTTAATGCTTCGTATCCGCTTGTTTAACCACTGTACTTTTGATGATCTATAAGTCGTCAGATGTTTAATATTCCGTTGTCCTGAGCTCCAGCTAATTTGATCGGGCGTGGCATTCGTATAAAACTCTATATGTTGAACCCGCTTTAAGTTAAATTCCCGTTCAATCAATAAATAAAGTAATAAACGCCCCGGTGCATAATTTGATAACGTTTCATCATAGGTTGTTTTAAGAATTATCAGCATGTTTTTGTTAAACACATTAATGCGGGATGCCGCCAGTTGATCATTTAGATACAGCTCAACAATTTCTGCTTGCCCCGATGATGCAAACGCTTTAAGAATATCACCATAAAACTGCCCCTGTTCGTTTTTGGAGTGGATGGCCGTGCCTACCTTGCCTTTCCAGCTTTTTGTTTCGATCTCACCGTAGCGATGTAAGCCATGTATCAAATCTTCGTATTTTGATAGAACATTGAACCGGTAGTGTATTCCATTTTTAATCAAACGATTAAAATAACGCTTTATGTTTTGTTTTAGGTTTTTTGAACGTTGTTGCCAATAATCTTCAAAGTTTCCTTGTAAATCGATATTGATTGTTGTTGCATGTGCAAACGTGTCAGCATGAGCTAAAGCTTGGTTGGGAAATGAGTAAAGCGGGTCTTGGCATAATAAATCAATGCCTACCGGCAAGCCAGGTAAGGCAGTAAATACGTCCTGTAATGCTTGTGGATTGCCACAGAGCATCGGCGCAATTTGCGTTTGGCTGGGTAAAAATGTAGTCCAAAGTACAGAGTTTTTAGGTTGCGCCAGCAGGAGATTGCCTTTTTGAACAGCGTTTTCTGGATAGACAACTAGAAAAACGTGTGGATTGCCAAAATGATTGAGTAAAGCAATGACAAACCTTGAATCAAGCATTGGGTGCGATTGATAGAGCTGGTGATTAAGTGTATCCCAGTGCGTCATGTAATTAACAAAATCTGAAGCAGGATAAAGTTGCCAGTTTGACATAAATATTTAACACCTTGGTAAGTAAAGGTTATCGCCAAATTAATAGCGCATTTTTTCAAGGCCATAACCACTAAGAAAAGTGTAGTTGATGCTACATGGGCTGCTGAAAAAATAACTTTTGATTACGGTAGAGTGTGAAATATTTACTTGTAGATGGCTTAAAAATATGTGATAAACAAAAAGGTTTTGGTACGGCAATTAGAGTTGTTCTGAAAGTCTTAATTGCAATACATGTTATTGAATTATAATTATTTTTTAAGATAGGAGATAAATAGAAAGTGCAGCTTGATTAACTAAGGTAATCCACATAAATGCTAACTAGAAAGGTGAATGCCATGAAAAAATATATGCTAGGGATGATAATTGGTCTTTTGGGCACTAATGTTCTTGCGTATGCCCATTACGATAAGGCTACAGCAAGGCTTTTCGACCAGAAGGGTAACATTGTAGGAAAAGTAGAGTTCGCCCAGCACAAGGATGGCGTACAGGTAAAAGCACAAGTCACCCATCTTGCACCGGGTTTTCATGGATTTCATGTCCATGCAATTGGCCTATGTACTGTTGTAAATACTGTTCCAGCCACTCCGCCCTTCACTTCAGCGGGAGGGCACTTTAAGCTGGTGACAACCAGCAATCACCGGGACCACAATGGCGACTTCCCTGTATTATTGGTAAACGCTAACGGTACAGCAAAGGTAGAATTCAAGACAGACCGGTTTAAAATCAAGGAACTTTTTGACGCCGATGGTAGTGCAGTCATCATCCATGCGGATCCTGACAACTATGCGAATATTCCGGTACGGTATGCGCAATTTCCTCTTGCAAGCCCAGTGGTAACAGGGCCTGATGCAATGACCTTGGCAACGGGCGATTCAGGCGGCAGAAGTGTGTGTGGCGTAGTGAAAAAATATTAAAGCAGCGGTAGTGGCCATCCGTGCCTTAGCGGAATACTTCTAATTAGTGATGAGTCGGCGAAGGCTCGTCACTAAGCTTGAATGCCGTGGACAATATAGGGTTTATTGGATGGGGGCTGGCTACCGCTTTGTTTGAGTCACTTTAAATTTGTTCAGTACCTGCGTTAGTTTCTCCACTTGCTTGGATAATATTCGACACTGTTTCTCGGCAGTGTCCTTGTCCATCTTCAACTGCGTGTATTGCTGGTACAATTCGGCATGGGCTTTTCTGAGCCGCTCATTTTCTGACTCCAAAAAAGCTATTCGAGCATCCAGATCTGTGTTCGGTAATGTGAGCCAATCAATTCCTGCATAAACGATGTCATCTTTCCAATCGCTATCGTGCTGGGGCGTTGAAAATCCGCTCACCTGGTTGAAAAAAATGGCTTCGTTTTCTGCCGCAACACTAATATCGTTGATGCCGCCCCGTAAAACAAACGCCGAGTATCGGTGCTTAATTAATAAAAATGCTGCCGCTTCGCTGGTTTTATCATCATCATTGCCTATGATAATCACCGGATTTTCCGAAGGCAGCATTTTGTATCGGGCTTTTAACGAAAGAAACGGGATATTGATACTGCTGTTTAAATGGCGTTCCCGGTACTCGCTTGCTGTCCTGATATCGAGCATGGTGGCACCTGTCATCAAAATTTGCTGCATTTCAAAAAAATCGACAAATCTTAAGGAAGGATCTTTAATTAAATCTATAAATTGTTGTTTATTCAAGCGTACCAAGGCAACGTCGGTAAGCGCTGTGATGGTTTCGGTTCTTGGCGTATCAAAAATCAAGGCATCTTCACCCAGAGTATTGCCTTTCCCGATCTGGGCGAGCTTGATTTCTTTAGCTTCAGGTGAAGGCTTGTGGGTGAGTAGGCAAGTACCACTTTTTATCAGGTAATAATAGTCATCGGTACGGCCTTGCTCCAGGATAGTTGCGCCTTTACTAAACTTGATATCTTTCAGATTGATCAAGATTTTTTGCAAGTTAGCGGGAGTCAGGTTCTGAAAAATCGGCGCTTTTAATAACGCTGCCATCCAATCCTGAGAATCACTTTCATCTTCCTCAATGACGATATAACCATCATCCTCTTGGTAAACCAAGGGTGGCGGATTGTTGATGACATCTGCGCTCAAGCGTAAAAAGCGTACCGCACCTTTAGCCAGGGCATCGATTTTTCTGGGAATTTGGTGCGCCAAGGCAAAACGAGCTGCCTCATTTTTGGCATCAATCGTATCAATTATCAAGCCTTGAGCCTGTAAACTTACAGTTCCACTGAGCAAATAGACCAACCGGTTATCGGTATCGCCTTTTTTAAACAAAAAATCGTCGTGAATTTCTTCCACAACCATATCGGCGCACAGCGCTCTCAAGGGTGCACAGGGCAAACTCGCCAATGGAATGAGCTTACGAATAATCAGTCCTTCCGTGGAAGTCGGGTCTACGGCCATGAAAAAAACTCTCAAATAACAATCAATGAAATAATAGTTTATTCTCCAATGGTTTGTTTAAAAAAACCAGACTCAATAGGCCTTGTATTAAACATTTTTGCACCTATATTGTCTGAGTGAGCGCTATTAACCCTCCTTTAGGAAAAATATGACTACTCAATCTGTAAAACTACGGCTGTTACTATTTCTTTTGCCCGCTTGCCTGTGTGCTACTCCAGCACTGTTCGCTGCGGGTTTACCAACGTCGGTTGACGGGCAACCCCTACCCACTTTAGCGCCTATGCTAGAGCGCAGTATGCCGGCGGTTGTCAATATTTCGACCTCCATTGAGGTCAGAGAAAACCCGCTGATGCAAGACCCGTATTTTCGGCAGTTTTTTAATGTGCCCAACCAGTCCCGTCAACAAAAAAACAGCCTGGGTTCAGGGGTGATTATTGACAGTGCCCAAGGTTTGGTGTTGACCAATAACCATGTGATTCATAAAGCCGATAAGATTATGGTGACACTCACCGATGGCCGTCAGCTTAATGCACGTCTGGTAGGCACCGATCCTGATGCCGATGTCGCCGTGATTCAGATTCCGGCTGAAAACTTGACGCAACTGCCAATCGCCGATTCAAGCCAAACGAAAGTGGGTGATTTTGTGGTCGCTATCGGCAACCCGTTTGGATTGGGGCAAACCGTAACATCGGGTATTGTCAGCGCCTTAGGACGCTCCGGTTTGGGCATAGAAGGTTACGAAGATTTTATCCAGACTGACGCCTCCATTAATCCAGGCAATTCTGGGGGCGCACTGGTCAATTTACGCGGTGAATTTATCGGCATGAACACAGCAATTCTTGCGCCCAGCGGCGGTAATGTCGGTATCGGCTTTGCAATTCCTGCGAACATGGTGATGACCATTAAAGAGTCGTTGGTGAAACATGGCGAAGTCAGGCGCGGGCTTCTCGGTGTTACCACGCAGGACTTAACCTCCGAATTGGTCAAGGCTTTTAATTTGGAAAACAAACATGGCGCCGCCATTAGCCGTATTGAAAGCAACTCACCTGCCGAAAAAGCCGGTTTGCAACTGGGGGATATTATCGTTTCCGCCAACGGCAAAACGGTGAAAAACAGCCATGATATTCGTAATATTATCGGCCTGCTGCAGGTGGGTGATGCTGTTGCCCTCGGGTATTATCGCGGCAATGAAAAGAAAGAAACTGTCGCCACTATCGGCAAACAAGAGCGTCAGCAACTTATGGGTGATAAATTACATCCAGCCTTGCAAGGTACGGTGCTGGGCGTTACCGATAAACATCAGATCGAAGGCGTACTCATCGAAAAGATCAATACTTCATCAAGACCCTGGAAAGTAGGTTTACGCCCTGGTGATGTGATAGTCTCAGCCAACCAATACCGTATTCACAATATTGACGAATTAAAGCAGGTGGTTAATTCGAATGATGGTTTGTTAATCAATATTCAACGTGGACAAGAGGCTTTCTTTGTAGTGCTACAGTAGAAATAATTGCCGCCCCGTTCACGGTACGGTTATATAATGATTTAAGATTGTTAGCGGATGCCTCTCTTTCAAGAGGGCATCCAATCACCTGTTTTATATTCAACTGACTGGCATCCGTGATGACAGAAAAATCCTTCATTCCGCTCAATATTGCCGTACTGGTGGTTTCCGATACCCGAACGGACGCTGATGATGTCTCAGGTAAAACTTTGACAGATCGTATCACTGCTGCCGGACATCGTGTCAGCGAAAAAAAAATAGTCCCTGACAACATTTACCGTATCCGAGCAACCGTTTCAAACTGGATCGCCGATGATACCGTCAATGTTATCTTAACCACAGGCGGCACGGGCGTAACGGGTAGAGACGGTACGCCAGAGGCCATCATGCCTTTGCTCGACAAAATCTTGGACGGTTTTGGCGAAACTTTTAGAATGCTGTCTTATCAGGAGATTAAAACCTCCACCATTCAGTCACGCGCTATTGCCGGTGTCGCCAATGCAACCTATCTGTTTTGTTTGCCCGGCTCATCCAGTGCCTGTCGTACCGCTTGGGATAATCTCATCAAAGAACAACTGGATTTTCGGACCCGCCCCTGTAATCTGGCGCAGTTGATGCCCAGGCTCATGGAGAAATAACATGAAATCTACATTTTTATTCCTGGGCGCGCTTTGCGCCGGTATCGGCGTAGGCATGGGGGCTTTTGGCGCCCATGCGCTGAAGAAAATCCTAAGCCCTGAGATGCTGGCTGTTTATCATACTGGCGTAGACTATCAAATGTGGCATGCGTTGGGCCTTATCGGCATTGCCCAGTTGCGGATGCATGCGCCAGATTCCAATTTACTGACCTTCGCGGGCGTATTGATGTTTCTGGGCATTATTTTGTTTTCCGGCAGTTTGTACGCATTAGCCCTGCTTAACCTTAGCTGGCTGGGGATGATTACACCCGCAGGCGGGGTTTGCTTTTTAACAGCCTGGTTATTAATTGCACTCTTTACAATAAAAAAACAAGCCCCCAGCAGGTATAACTCCAATGCGCGACGCTAACGTTAAAACCATTTACCTTAAAGACTATACCGTACCTGATTACCTGATTGACAACGTCGCGCTAAATTTTAGCCTCGATGAAGAAAACACCACTGTCATTTCAAGGTTGACCTTAATCCGCAACCCTGCCAGCCAATCAATGGAAACGGCATTGGTTTTAGCCGGAGAAAAACTGACATTGCTGCGCGTTGTGCTTAATGATGACATCGAATTAACGGAACAACAGTATCTGCAAACGGAAGACTCATTAATTATTCACAACGTCCCGCAACAACACAGTTTTGTACTGACCATTGAAAACAGCATTAATCCCAAGGCCAATACGGCATTGGAAGGGCTGTATCTTTCCAATGGCATGTTGTGTACCCAGTGTGAAGCGGAAGGTTTTAGAAAAATCACTTACTTCCTGGACAGGCCGGATGTCATGACCCGATTTACCACCACCCTGATCGGTGATAAGGACCGCTATCCGGTGTTACTGTCCAATGGCAATAAAATGGCGCATGGTGAACTGGCGGATAACCGCCACTGGGTAACCTGGGAAGACCCGTTCCGTAAGCCCTGCTATTTGTTCGCGCTAGTGGCGGGGCAATTGGCCTGCTTGGAGGACAGCTTTACCACCTGTTCCGGCCGGCACATCAGTTTGCAAATTTTTGCCGAAAAACACGATCTGGATAAATGCGGCCACGCCATGCAATCGTTAAAAAATGCCATGCTTTGGGATGAGCAAGTCTATGGCCGCGAATACGACCTAGATTTATACATGATTGTTGCCGTCAGCCATTTCAATATGGGGGCGATGGAAAACAAAGGCCTGAATGTGTTCAATACCAAGTTTGTGTTGGCACGCCCTGATACAGCCACTGATTTTGACTATGAACACATAGAAGGCGTTATTGCCCACGAATATTTTCATAACTGGACCGGCAATCGCGTTACCTGCCGCGACTGGTTTCAATTGAGCTTAAAGGAAGGTTTTACCGTATTCCGCGACCAGGAATTTACCGGTGATAAGACATCTAAAGCCGTTAAGCGTATCGAAGATGTCAACATGCTACGCACCCGCCAGTTTGCCGAAGATTCAGGCCCCATGGCACATCCGATACGCCCGGATGCGTATATCGAAATCAACAATTTTTACACCTTAACCGTCTATGAAAAAGGCGCGGAAGTTGTGCGTATGCTGCATACGCTGCTCGGTGTGCAAGGTTTTCGTAAAGGCAGCGATTTGTATTTTGAACGGCACGATGGCCAGGCCGTCACCTGTGATGATTTTGTCAATGCCATGGAAACAGCCAATGCTATTGATCTCAGCCAGTTCCGCCGCTGGTATTCGCAAGCGGGAACCCCGGTGTTAACCGTGCAACAAGCTTATGATGCCGCTGCCCAGACCTTAACATTAACGCTCGCGCAATATTGTCCACCCACACCCGGACAAGCCGTTAAAGCGCCTTTGCTGATTCCCGTTGCAATGGGCTTAATCAATGCCGACGGTTCTGTTGCAGCCTGTCAATTAAAAGGCCATGGACAATCCAGCCCGGATATTATCTTACAACTGACTGAAGCCCAACAATCGTTCACCTTTGCAGGTTTGGCGCAGCGGCCTGTTGTTTCTATCCTGAGAGGTTTTTCAGCACCTGTAAAAGTGATGATGGAACGCAGCCTTGACGAGCTGGCGTTTTTGCTCAGTCATGACAGTGACACCTTTAACCGCTGGGAAGCAGGGCAACAGCTGGCCAGCCAGATCATTTTCGGATTAATCGCTGACTTGCAAAATGGCCGGACCATGCAGTTAAACCCCATCATGATTCAAGCTTTTGAAAAAATCCTAAGCCAGCCGTGGCCGGACTTATCGTATTTTTCTTTGCTGTTAAGTTTGCCGTCTGAAAGCTACCTGGCCGAACAAATGGCTGTGATTGATGTAGACGCCATCCATAACGCCAGGGAATTTGTCGTGCGTAGCCTGGCGGAATATTTCCAGCCAGTGTTACGTTCGTTGTATCAGACCTATCACCGTGATGAATCCGGGCAACTTGATGCCGGAGCCATAGGCCGAAGACGCATCAAAAACATTTGTCTGGGCTATTTAAGCCGATTGAACAACAGCGAGCTTCAACACTGGGCATTGCAGCAGTTTAACAATGCCAAGAACATGACCGACCAAATAGCGGCATTATCAGACGTTGTTAACGCCGCACATCCTGATAAACAACACTGTTTGGCCAATTTTTATCAACAATGGCAGTCAGAAGCGCTGGTCATCGACAAATGGTTCGCCCTGCAAGCCACCAGTAAAATGCCCGATGCCTTTGCTGTCGTTTTAGAGCTAATGGGCCATCCGGCATTTGATTTAACCAATCCAAATCGCGTCAGATCACTGATTGGCGCATTCAGCCAAAGCAACCCATTGCATTTTCATGCGGCTAACGGGCAAGGGTATAAATTTTTGGGTGACCAGATTATTGCGCTCAATGCCATCAATCCACAGGTTGCCTCGCGTATGCTGGGAGCATTAACATCATGGGCCAGATACGATGAAAAAAGACAAGCCTTGATGAAAGCGCAACTGGAAAGAATTATGGCCACTGAACATATTTCCAAAGATGTTTTTGAGGTGGCAAGCAAGAGCTTAAGTCCCGTTAATACGTTACCTTAAGCAGGCAAGAACCTTTCACTCAGCACCTGTTTATCCGGTATGCCTCTAGCGCGTGTCACTGCTTCGGCCGCATCAATCAAAGCGGGTGGCCCGCACAGGTAGATGTCCGGCAAAACAGTTGTATTTGCCAAATCTTCAGCCAGGGCATCCACAGGTGTACCGCGAAAACCCTGCCACAGGGCATCCGGTTTCCAGACACAAAAAACCACCTCCAGCTGGGGTAGTTCGGTTTGCAATGCTTTTAACTCCGTTTGGCAAAACAATTCTTCAACCCGGTTTACACCAAAATACAGCCGGGCCGGATGCGGTTCCTGGAACTCGGCCATACGTCTTAACATAGACAGCATGGGAGCCAAGCCCGTGCCGCCAGCCACAAACCAGCGGGGTCTCAGGCCGCTTTCAGTCAGGCCGAAGGCACCCTTGGGGCCATGAACGATCAGGGCTTGCCCAACAGCCGCCTGTTCCCATAGCCAAGTGGAAAAAAGTCCGCCGGGTTGCAGACGGATTAAAAACTCCAGCCGACCCTCCCAGTTGGCCGTGTTGGAAAGTGAATAGGCACGCCTGATATCCTGCCCAGGGACTTCCAGCTCCATGAACTGGCCGGGCTCAAATTCGGCTCCGCTGCCGCTATCTTCATTCGGCGTAAGGCATAGTTCCAGGCGCAGGGTATTTTCACCGACAGAATCGACAGCGGCGATTTCGGCATTTCTGATCTGGATTTCACCTAGCAGAATGCGGTCATGGTCAAAGGGCAAGGAAACCTGCAAATCGCTATGGGGAAAGGTGCAACAGAGTAAAGTGCCGCCTTTTTCCGCCTCCCCTACGGGCAGTGCAGCGGCATTGTGTTTACCCAAGGTAAAGTCACCGTGAGTAACATCGGCATAGCACGCACCGCAATTCCCCTGCCCACACTGGGAAGGCAATACAATATGGGCATTGGCGGCGGCTTTCAGTAAATCCTGGTCATCGGCACATTCGAAACGCAACTGTCCGCCATCGCGCGTAGTGAGTTCAATCGTGTGGGTGGTCATATTCTGTTTGGTCTCTAAAAAACGGGCTGCCAAAAAACTTAGACTTTTTTAGCAGCCTGAGAGGGAGAAGAGATAAAATTAAGCGGCTTTGTGCATCAATGCAGTTTCGATGTCGGCCTGCGCTGTGGTAATGGGCAGCAACCCAAATTTGTCTACCAGCACCTGCACCAGGTTAGGTGTCAGGAAGGCGGGCAGCGTGGGACCAAGGCGGATGTTACGGATGCCCAATGACAGCAAGGTCAACAACACGGCAGCGGCTTTTTGCTCAAACCACGATACGACCAGAGACAAGGGCAACTCGTTTACCCCGCATTCGAAAGCCCCCGCCAGCGCAGTGGCAATTTTTATCGCTGAGTAGGTGTCGTTGCATTGGCCGATGT
>SBAV01000287.1 GCA_005239965.1 Methylobacter tundripaludum | reverse complement strand
TGTATTATCTGTTCGATTTGTCAAGATGAATAACAACTGGGGGACAAAAATTATAGTCGTTCAAACTTGGTGGATAATCATTAACTTGTCGGTGTTTGTCATGGCTTTATGGTCTTGAAAGCCGGTCTTAAAACAAGGCGGGGCAATTGCGAATGCACGTGCGTGATCGTTAAAGATTGTTATAATCTTTCGCGCTCACAAAAATCAATCGGTGCCGGTTAGTGAGGTGTGTATTGGGTTTGTTTTTTGATATTTTAAGTTCAAGGAGACACTGATTTTGACAAACGTGCAGGATATTACCAGTCCAATGTCGGCACCGGAAAGACGCGCCACATGGTCATTAGCAAGCATTTATGCTTTGCGGATGCTCGGTTTGTTTTTGATTATGCCGGTGTTGTCGTTATTTGCCGAACAACTTGAAGGCTCCACGCCGTTTCTAATGGGGCTGTCGATCAGTATCTATGGTTTAACCCAGGTAGTGTTACAAATCCCTTTTGGCATCTTGTCAGATCGGTATGGCCGCAAAAAAATCATTATTATTGGTTTGATTCTGTTTTTTATCGGTAGCGTTGTCGCTGCACTTTCAACCACTATTTATGGCGTTTTAATCGGCAGGGCAATACAAGGGTCAGGCGCAATCGCTGCAGCGGTTATGGCGTTAGTAGCCGATTTGACGCAAGAGGTACACCGCACCAAAGCCATGGCGCTGATCGGTGCCAGTATCGGCGTTTCCTTTGGCGTGGCGATTATTGCAGGTCCCGTGATTGCTGGCATTATTGGCGTACATGGCCTGTTTTGGATGACAGCGGTGTTGACGGTAATGGCGATAGCGGTGGTCATTTACGTGGTGCCCAATCCGGTGCAATCCAAAACCCATAGCGATACCCAATTGATTCCATCGAAATTTTCGTCTGTCTTAAAAGATGCTGAATGTTTGCGGCTTAATTACGGTATTTTTGTACTGCATTTAATGTTGACCGCCAGTTTCGTAGTCGTGCCGTTGGCCATGCGTGATTCCGGCTTGCTGCCTGAAAAGCATTGGCTGGTTTATCTGCCTGTATTTGTAACGTCGATGGCTGCCATTATTCCATTTGTGATTCTGGCCGAGAAAAAACGCAAAATGAAAAGCGTTTTTATTGGTGCGATTGCGGCGCTGATTTTGGCTGATGTCGGGCTGTCTATGATGAATGGTAGTTTGTATGGCATTGTTGCTTTCTTGTGGGTGTTTTTCTGTGGCTTTAATTTATTGGAAGCCACCTTGCCCTCACTGATTTCCAAAACTGTTCCAGGCGATCTTAAAGGTACGGCAATGGGTATTTATTCCAGCTGCCAATTTTTGGGTGCCGGTATTGGTGGCGCTGCCGGCGGATGGTGTTATGGCCAATATGGAATGGGCGCGGTATTTGTATTTTGTGCACTTGCGGCATTGAGTTGGTTTTTGTTGTCATTGTCGATGAAACCACCGCATTATTGGGCAAATTTGCTGATTTCCCTGGAACAAATGACCGAGCAGGAAATACAGCATTTTGTTGATGCCATGCTGAAATTACAGGGTATAAAAGAAGTGACTTTACGCCTTGATGAAGCGGTGGCATATCTTAAAGTCGACAACCAGTGCTTGGAAAAAGAGCAATTACAAGCATTGATTAATCAATATGTAAATCGATAAAAATAACAGGAGACACTATGCTCAATAAAGTAACGCTGATTGGAAATTTAGGCGCAGATCCTGAAGTACGCTATACGCCCACCGGTGCCGCTGTAGCGAATATCAGTCTGGCGACAACACGCCGCTGGCGGGATAAACAGTCTGGTGAAAGAAAAGAAGCCACCGAGTGGCACCGGGTGATATTTTTTGAGCGTTTGGCGGAAATTGCCGGTGAATATTTAAAAAAAGGCAGCCAAGTTTACGTGGAAGGCCGTCTGCAAACCCGTAAATGGCAAGGCCAAGATGGGCAGGATCGTTATACCACCGAAATTATTGCCACAGAAATGCACATGCTCGGCAGCCGTACGGGTGGCACTGGCGCTTTGGGCAATCAGGATCAAAGCCATTACCCACAGCAAAACAGCTATTCCGCCCCAGAAAAGCCGGCATCGCAGGCACCGGCACGCCCGGTACCGTCGGCTAATCCGGGTAGCATGCCAAATATACCGCCCATGCCGGCGAATTATGATGATTTTGATGATGATATTCCATTTTAGCGTGACATTGCGGCATGGGGGTGCGTATCTGAATTAATTTGAGCAAGTTCATATACACGCATTCAATAATTACATTTCACTATAGGTTCGCGGATCAATAATCATATAGCCTGGCTTATGCAGCAACACATGTTCATATATCGCCTCCGGCCTGCTAAGATAGTAGCCCTGTCCAAAATCAACGCCGAGCTGGCGTAAGGTATCCAGCGTATCATAATCTTCGATCGACTCGGCAATAACCTGTTTATCAACATTCCGCACCCTTGAGAAAATAAACATTAATAATCAATTTAATATCAATTGGATGTCAAGGGATGAGGAACGTCGGGTATTGATTACGCGCATCTTTTTTAACCGATAGGCCTGTGTTGCTTGATCCTTTGCTGAACTGATTCCTTTTCATTTTTTTGACGCATTTCTTCTTTCCGCAATTGTTGCCAGATTTCTTTTGAAAGCCCATCCAAACCCGCACAGAGAGGGGCATCCAACTTTTTGAGTAAGGCTGAAGCTAAACCAAAATCTGAATCCTTGATGCCCCCATGATCAGAAACACGATAACCGCGTCTGACGATGCCTTCAGCAATCGTCGTATCAGAACAAGCCAGTTCGATCAGCTTCGGATGTAATTTGGCGCGATAGTCCGAGAGGTATTCCTTTTTATTGTAGTCGCATTGCAGCAGCGACGGATTATCGCTGTAACAACTCACCTGACTTTTCGGTACACCTGGCAACTGCCGACGGATATGCTTCAGGCGATATTGATTCTCACTCCAATCCGCCCCTTGGGTATCGCTAATAAAAATCTCATCCAACTGAGCATTTGACCAAGTGGTACCCTGAAATTGCGTTTTAAACAGAATCGCTTGCTGTAATTTAGCCCCGTTCAGAATTACGCCTTGCAGATGTGCATGCCCCAAATACGCACCCTGCAAATATGTATTTTTAAGGTTCGCAGATTTTAGCTGCGCCCCATCTAAATTTGCACCTTGAAGTTTGGCGTTACTTAGATCTGTGCCCTGCAGTTGTGCATCCTTCATTTCCGCACCCTGTAGCTGCCCCCCAAATAAATTTGCACCCTGCAATACCGCTTTGTCCAAATGGGATTCTTGCAGATATGCATATGTCAGATTTGCGCCCTCCAAGTGGGCATAACTCAGGTACGCACCTTGCAAACGCACCTGAAACAAATTCGCACCCTGCAGTTCCGTGTTACGTAGATTTGCACCCTGCAGTTTTGCATTATTTAAGTCTGCACCTTGTAATTTTGCCCCGCGAAGATCAACCTTTGGCAACACAGCCGAGGACAAGTTAGCAAAACGCAGATCGCGTTCTTGTAAATTGAAACTATAAAACTCCTTGAAAGCCATTGCTCGTTTCGCCTTGTCCGAATCTGTTGCTCGAATCAAAAGTGGTCGCGATATATCCAAATGGGTTTCTTTGAGATTTAGGTTGCGTGGAAAAATGCCCACTTCGAACAATGTGCAGGTGAGATTAAGCATAACCTGCTCTGATTTTCCAGTCGGCTTTAGGGTGGAGCAAACGCGTGGAGCTATCTGTGTTGCTTTGCCAACAGTACTCAACCACGCTTCGGGCATATAACGAATCAACCGATCCTCGAAATAATATGGAATATTTTTTGGTGCTGCTTTTGGAGGATGATAATAAGCCTCTACCGTCATGCTTCCCGGTATCACTGCGAAAAAACTCAACCCCACCGACAGCAACATTGATAATAGCAAAACGACCATACCTTTGGCTTCAACATATAGAATAGGGCGAAGGGCAATTTGGTTCCAGCGCAGTCTTGGTAAGTAACGGGGAATCAAGCGACCTATCCAATTCCATATGCCACCCGCCCAATGCCAAAGCCGGGTAAACCAATACCTCGGTAACCAATAGAGATTACGCCACGATTCCCACCAGCTGTCTTTGGGAGAAACAATCAGAGGCCACAGAACAATAAGAATCAATATATCGAACCAAACCGCAATACGTTGTGACCAGGTGATAATTTCATTGTGAAACGGAAGGAAACCGATTTGTGTAGCGAGTAGTATCACTAACGGTAAAACAATAACAGTGAAACCAACCACCATAGACAGCAGCCAACGAACTGGAACTGTAGATCGTCCTGCGATAAGATGAGTAAAAGGGAAGATAAACAATTGATCACGTACTTGCTGCCCTGTTGGCGTATCGGGTAAATCATGATCTAAATTCCACAGCTTGCGGGACAATAACTCCAGTTGTATCAGCAAATTGAAGTGCAACAAAACCAACAACCAAGGCACACCACCGTAAAAGGTGGCGAGTGGCAGATCTACATCCAGAATCGGCAACTTGACCGCACTAATCCGCAGTAAATCCTCGTGCGTAGTACCCCAAATAATTACCACCAAGTAAGCCGCAAACGCCACAAATGCCACATGCAGCGCTGCCACTGTCTGCGAAGCGGAATTAGCTGCTTCCAACAGTTTTGCGATATGTTCCGAAAGTGCTGGATTGGTTCGGTTTCTAGTGAGGGCAGGCATGGGGTTTATCGGGTACGTATGATATTTTGTAGGTTATCACACATGTTGGGCATTGCGTAGGTTGAAGCTGACACAAAGAAACTCACCATTGTAAATGCAGAAATTATGCTTTCCATTATTCAAGCCAAGCCACGTGGAATAACCCGAAATAAACCACCCAACTTTGGAGCGTTGGGCTTCCTGCGTCAGCGCTAACCTATACCACCTATACCTTTATTCAGCTTGCTCTTTGCGTGTCATCCAAAACACCACAAATGGTACAAGACACCCTACAGCAATGCAGGTAAACAAAATAATCCAGGTAGCATTTGTCCAATGCACAGGATAGACATCTTCCCTTGCCGCCGCGCTAATGCCCGGTATGCTGGGTATATCGACATCGCCGCCGTTAACTTTCAACTGCGCCTTCATGCCTTTTTCCATATGCTGGGGTATTTCACAATGCACCAGATAAGTCTTTTTCATGCTGGGCACAATCAACGAGGCTGTTAATTGGCCCTGGCCATAAAGCTCCAAATGAAACATGCCGTGCGGATACAAGTAGCCAGGCAAGCCATGAATCATTAACTGATGGCGGATTTGATCGTCATTGATGAAGGTAATGTTAATTTTGGCGCAAGGCTTAACGTTCCATTCCTGCTGGTCAAACGCAAACATTTTGCCATTGAACTTTGTCGCATGCTTATGGCCGGCACGGATCGTCAGGTTAACATTTTCTGAAATTTGCGGACAATCTTTGGGTAGATTATTCTCGTTGGCATTCATAATCATGCTCTTTTCATCCATGTACATGCGGTCATGGTTCATGGTCATGGCCGATGCAGATTGCACGCCACCCCACAAAAGTAAGGCTATCGCCAGTAAGATGTTTGTTTTCATTGGCTGTTTTTTCGTTTGTAAGCAGAAATAATGACAATCAGCAAGCCAATGATTAAGCCTATCGACAAGCCGAACAGAGCGAGGTGTACCATGCGGACTTCAAAAATACCCGCTTCACCCAGTAAATGGGAAAATTCGCCGGTATCCCACAGCGCCTGCTCCTTGGAATAGTATTTTTTGTTAAACAGTTCAATGAGCGAGTCCTCGTGCATTTTCGGCATCCCTTGTTCATCAACCAACGGTTTATAAGCCAAGATAGCCATATTGCCGCCTGGCTCCATACCATCGCTGGTTGTGCCGGTGACGACATGATCATGGAACATCCATAAACCCGGCCCGTAGCTGTGCAAACCATCGTTCTGCGTTTGCAACTGTAAGTCAATACGTTGCGCGGGTGCAATATCAAAGACATCCCGGGTAATTTGCAAGCCTGCGGACTGTTCAACGCCATCGTAAGCGGTGATGGTGGCTTTGTGGCCGTGGATATGCAGCGCGACTGACGAACGTTGCAGGTTGGCGACGCGTAATTTTATGTTTTCATTGTCTCCGGCCACAATCAAGCTATCGCGCAGTGTGTACGGAAATGAATGGCCGTTGAGCATAAAATAGTTTTCAAAAGACTCGGTCATATTGTATTCACGGGTCATTTTTTTGGCGACCAGCCTTGGGTCACCAAATTCCTGGACAATTTGCGCAAGCCTTTTATCAAGGGATTGATAGATAAGATCGTATTCCTGAGTAAACGCCTTTTTACTGGCAACCGAAGGGTGACGTACCTGCCCTGCCCCCACATTAAACGTTTGCACCCAATTGTTGGGCTGGTTTTCTTCAATCACAAACATGCCGCTTAAACCCATCATCATGTGCTGGGCGGTTTGTACATGGCAATGATAGAGCATGGTACCGGTATGCCGTGGCTGTATCTCGTAGGTGTGGCTTTGACCCGGAAAAACGGAATGCTCTTCCATGCCATCATTATCATCACCCGCTGCCGTTTGCCAAGGGTGATCGACACCATGCAGATGAATGGTGTGCGGGAAATAATGGGTATTTTCCAGGGTGATAGTGACTTTGTCGCCCTGCTCAACGCGGATGGTCGGCGATGGCGCCCGCAATAACGGATTGGCGGCATAAGTGGTAAAGCTTTTCACGCCCATGCCTTGCGATTTTGGCGCAAACACCCAAAGAGCGGGCTGTATGCCGGGCGCAATATCGAAGGTGTTGATTAAATACTCGCCATCCGGGCTACCGCCATTCAACTCCATTACTTCAAGCTTGATGTGGATAACATCAGGATCGCCGTCTTGATCGGCATCTTCCCCCATAGTGACCGCATCCTGTGCCAGCCGCGTTTGCATCAATGTCGCCATAGAAATGTTGTTAGTCCCTTTTACAGCGGCGGCGATGTCATAAGGGTTATCCGGCTCGCACGCAAGAGAGGCGTCAATATCTACGCCATCAATCACTTGCGCCTGCCGCCATTCGGGGTGATCCTCAGTGCAAGGCTTCACCATATCACCGGTATCTACCGAACGGTTAGGCAGTGTTGCAGGCGGGATAACCCCTGCTTTTTGTTCAAATCCGGGCCTCAATTGCACAACCGCAACAATCAGCAAACAAAAAAATAAAATCAATACAACGAGAAGTTTTTTGGACATATATCTGGAGAAAAAATGGGGTAATCAATGATGCACTTGGCACTATGG
>SBAV01000470.1 GCA_005239965.1 Methylobacter tundripaludum | reverse complement strand
TGATGTTTACCAGCACTGAGCAAGTAGCGTATCATCCGCCGGGTCGATGTTTCGTTTGCCAGTGTGGCTCAATGTTAAGGTATGACATTCATCATTGACCTGAGCATTTATGGGGGTTGCCTGCAAAATGTAGCTATTGTCCGTTACCACGTCGATGGTTAAGTCATAGTATTTGACTCCACCATCTACCGGACTTTGCTGAGGATAAATTTTTGGTGACCCTGTATCGTTGGTTCCCGCATCGCCGCAACTGTTAGCACCTGTATCCGCCGCATCACAATAACTGCCGGTTTCGGTATAGTGCCGCTCCATGGCGTTGGCAAACGACACCAAAGCGCCTTTGGCATCTTCCCTGCGTGATTTCATGACACTTTTTTGGTAACTGGGTACGGCAATGCTGGCCAGTATGCCGACAATCGCCACAGTAATCATAAGTTCAATTAAGGTAAAGCCCTTTTGCGTTTTCATCCGTTTTTCCTAAAATTTTATTCTTTCTGAAGTTCTTGCCACGAAAGGCGCTTCATACTGCCCTGATGAGGGACATATAAAATATCATAATCTTTCGCGGTGTCAGTATACGGAGTAGCCAATAAATTACCTATAAGACTTGACTGTTCGGGAAACTTGCCAACAACCGCAACACTACTGACCGCATAATTGACATCACTGGCATCTTGCAGATAATCAGCCGAACTGACCACCTTGTCTTTGTTAGCGTCAAAAATATTAAATGAAGCCCGCCCGCCAGTGGCTTGCGGCACAAACATTTTGCTGCCATTCCCGCCGCTTGTACAGGCGGTTATACTCGGAATACGGGTGTTAAACAACACGACCTCCTCATAAATTAACGGATCGGTGGTGATGCGCTCACCGTTTTTAAACTGAATGAACCAACCGTGTTTTACGCTATAATCAACTGGATTGTCTGACAACACTCTCAATGTACTCGGCGCTGCAACTTTGTTACCAAGATTGTCCGTGGTAAAAAAAGAACTCGTTAAAAACGTTTGCTCTACCAAATTGGCCGAAGTCAGCGACGCACTGCCATTATCCCAAACACCATAGAAGCCTTGTGTGGCTACTGAGTTTATATCGGCTGTGGTCAGGTATTGGCCAGTGCCGAAAAAAACCATCAAATTTGGCGCTGTGCCGGTCAATTCTGTGGGATGGCTGATAACAGCCGGTTTACTGGTAATTGGCTGATTTGCCACAAACAACGGACTACCGGAATAGGCAACACCCCAAGAGGCCGGATTAGTAGATGATAAATCGAATGCCCACAAATTGCCCTTTAAATCACCCGCATAAACCCTGTCAACACGCTGATCTTTGTCCGTATCCACTGTCTGTGGTGTTGATAAACCATTACAATCACTTAACGGATCGGCACAGTTTTTGGTGGCGACGATTGAACCCGCATTGGTTGACAGCTCAATATAATCGGTACCGGCTGTCCAGACACCATCCAGGCCACCGTCCAAAAACAAAATAAACAACTTGGCCTTGCCATCGCCGTTATTGTTGTAGCCATTGCCGAAAATGGCTGCCCAGCGATTGTTGTTGAGCATGGCAATGGTTGGAGTACTGAACGAATAACCCATATCGGCATCATCACTGCTGTTAAACTCCCACAAGGCGATACTTGCAGCATTGGCCTCTGAAAAGACCGCAGGATTGGTCACATCCAAGGCAAAAATACCTTTGCCGCCACTGCGCGTCCCGCCAATCAGCACCGAATGCCACGCGGCACCTGATCCTGTATCAAAATATGCATCTTCGACCACAGACGGCATATCCACATAATAACGGTGGCTGTAATTAGTATCAGTCAGGTAATGCAGGCCACTGCTTTTCGCGGCTGAAAATACAGCCTTTGGAATATAGGCAATAGCTTCAGAACCATCGGCTCCCTTAAATCCGTGTAACGTGCCGTCGTTAGCGCCCACATAAACCATTTCTGGCCGACTCGCCTGAGCCAGGCTAAAGTCACTGTACGTTTGCCCCGCCGCCGTAGGGAATGGCGCGGCGTTGGGCCAGGTAGCTTTAGGTTTACCGACAGAGACAGGGCTGGAATTGATAATATCGCCCAGCAAGCTATCACGTTTTCTAAAATTAAACCCGCCTGCACCTAACTCGTTGCTTTTATCGCCTCGGATATAATTTACTCTGGCCTGCCCTTTTGTGGTGGTGCCCGTAGAGCCATTGGGCTCAATAAGTAAATCAGCTTTTTGAGCGGCTGACAAATTGAGCCAGTCAAAGGCCACACCTTGGCTATCGTTGCGGGTAATAATTGCGCGGCTGGTCTGTGGCGAAGGTAAGCTATCCAAAAGTGCTGCCGCTGACCATTTGGGACTGCTACTAAAATCCTTTAGCACGGCATCATAAATATACGCCTCTAAATCACCGCTAAAGTTTTTAAATTTTACCTGATAGAGCGTTGTATCGTTTTGCAATGTGCCACTATTAAACGCAATTGCCGCTGATGTGCTGTATTCCTTACCAATGTTACTCAAGGCATCTTGCAGTGCCTTAGAAATTTCTTCCGGTGATGATGCCGCAATAAATTGCCCTCTTGCGTTGTAAGCGGTATGCCACAAATCGTCAATTTTCTCTGGCCCGCTTTTGCCATTAAATGGGTTGCCCCACGAACCATTTTCCAAAAGACCGGGCGCCATCCCTGGCCAGCCGTCGTTATCATCATCTGTCAATAAGCCATGAAGACCAAAGGCAATGGTGTACGTTACCATGTGCTGCCAATCAGCTTGGTCAAAATCCGTGGTGGCGACCAGATTATTCAATGGACTCAAATCTTTGCTGTAGTAATATTCGCCGACATCTGCCAAAGTTTGAGAAATACCATCGCCATCATTATCCGCAATTTTAGCGGGCAGGGGATCAGGGTCATTCCAATATCCATCGGTCACTAAAACAGTATAATTTTGTTGGCACTCATCAACAATCGGTGCAGTTTTGCTATCCGTGTTTTCAAAATATTCGCCGGCTCGATTCAACCCGCCTCTGAGGGGGTGCCTTTAGGTTGCCAATTATGCCCAAAAAAACTTTGTAATAAGCCGGTGTTATGGCTAATAAACGGTGCAGACTCAGTCGCCGTTGGCATTTCAACAAACGGGGTTGCCCCATTAATAATATTAAAGCCGTAGCGAAAATCCGGATTGTCGTCAATCACCTTAGCAATAGCGGCTTTGGCCGCAAAGGAACGCCGTCTATGGTATTGATACCAATTGGCAATGTTCTGTTTTACTTCAGCAAGGCTGATAGGTGAGCCACCGTTAATACCGGGAAGTTCATTCACCGTCTTGGTCTTTATCTTCTGCATGACGGCGGCATCTTTACCAACACCCTTGTATTCAAAGCTTTCTATGGTTATATCACTAGCATTAATCGTATAACGGTCATGATCATCCCAAAAATCAACCAGACCATTGCCGCCATCTTTTTTATTGGCACCGCTGCCGCGCGTTGGCCGCGTACCATCGAATCCTCTGCTATCAATCCATTCCTCATAGACAAAACCGGTAAGGTCGCGGACTGCGTTATATCCAGTCTGTGTGCTGATTGGATTACTGCGGGTGCTTGTAAAGTTAGCATTCGGCATACTGGTTCCGTCACCGTTTTTCCAGGGTTCATAAGTAACGGCCGGATTGTAATACAAAACATTGAGAGCGGCTGTATAAGCCCGCCATTCATAGTATCTGATGTCGAGCGGACAGGATTCTAAATTAGGTGTGTAAAAAGGCCCCGTACCCCATGTACCGGTACAACCTACGCCGTACAGGTTATAGATGTTATCGGCATTGTTATAAATATACGGAAACTCACTGTAAGGAAGAGGGTATGCCGCCCCGCCATCAGGGCCGGGCAAAGATTGTAACATGCCCTCAAAAGACGGCTCCCCAGTACCACAATCGTTGTCCCCAGGCAAACCCGGATAATTGGCATCATACGCACACGGCTCCCAGTGTTGTTTGGTCAAAACTTCCCAGTCCATTGAGCCGGAATCATCGACTTCAAAAAAAATATTCGGAGTGGTTTTCTGTACCAGATATAAAGGGGAATTGGCCAGTGTGCCAGGCGCTGCCTGCGCTATTGTTGCCATCGCACCTGATAACAGTGCAAAAGCTAACCGCATGGTTAAGCGGTCTGGATTGAAATCGGTAACGTATTTTGAGTTCATTGCCAACCTGTCGTTAACTAACATTTGCTTTGTTTGCATTAGGATTATTCGTAATGCAGAAGGGGTTAATTTAAAGTATAGATCAGCATTTAAAAGTTATTTTAAGCCATTTATACCACCTTAAATAGACAACCCAAAAGTGTCATTCTGTGACAATTTTTGCCATAACAACCCCCTAAAATCCAAGACTAAATTAATATTAAATTATTTATAAATCAATCAATTGCTATCAACATTTGGTGCTGGCATTTTTTGTGCTTTAACAGTTAATGCGATTCAAAAATTGACCCGTACACCAACACCGTACCGCTTTAGTAGGAAGTCTCTTATTGGCCCCACATTGACTTTGCAATCTTCTGCAACAACGCATACACATTAAATTGAGGATACATCCATGAAACAGCTTAAATTATTACCCCTTGTCTCAGCGATTGCCTTGCTGATTGGCCCAACTGTCGCCCCCCCGTTGTCCTGGATGCCAGGATTGAGCAGCCAGGCCTTTGCTAAGGCGGCTAAAATCAATAAAGACGATGACGATGACAATGATGGCATCAAGAATAAAAGCGATTATGACGACGATAACGACGGGATTAAGGACAAGGATGACGACGATGACGACAACGACGGTAAAAAAGACAAAGACGATGACGACGACGACAACGACGGTAAAAAAGACAAAGACGATCCTGTAGACAGCGATTGCGACAACGATGGTCTGCCAAACAACAAGGATAAAGATGATGACAATGACCACGTCGAAGACAAAGATGACGACGATGATGATAACGACGGCATAAAAGACAAAAACGATGACGACGATAATGATAACGACAACGACGGGATAGAAAACGACGACGACAAGGATGATGACAATGACAAAAAGCCTGATAGTAGCGACAGCGACGACGACAATGATGGCTTGTCAGATGTTCACGAACACCTGAGCCAATGTGACGCAGATAACGATAACATTGCCGACAGTACCGACGATGATGATGACAACGACGGCGTTAAGAATAAGGATGATGACGACGACGACAATGACAAAGTTAAGGACAAAGACGATGATGATGATGACAATGACGGCGTTAAGGATCAAAACGACAAGGATGATGACAATGACGGCGTTAAGGATAAGGATGATAAAAAAGGTAACGATAATGACAACGATGGCAAAACCGATGATATTGACGACGATGATGACAACGACGGCAAAAAAGATAAGGATGACTTAGATGATGATAACAACGGCATAGCTGATATCAACGATCTTAATAAATACGACCGTGATAATGATTGCATCGCAGACAGCAAGGACTACGATGACGATAACGACGGCAAAAAAGATAAGGACGATGATGACGATGATGACGATGGCATAAAAGATAAAAACGACTACGACGACGATAACGACGGCGTTACTGACAGCGATGACATTGACGATAATAACGATGGCGTTGCCGACAGCGATGATGAACACCACTACAACGACAAAGATAACGACGGCATTTTAGATATCAAGGACAATGACGGCGACAATGATGGTGTCGTAGACGGCATTGACCAGGATAAGGACAATGATGGTGATGCCGATAATGTCGATGATGATGACGACAATGACGGCATTAAAGACAACACCGACACCGATAAGGACAATGACGGAGTGGACGACGTGGTGAATAATGGAACCAGCCCGGCTAACTGCCCATTGCCATTTTTTTAACGGTTCTCAGTAGTAGCTTTTTTACGCAGGAGGGATTTAAAAACCCTCCTGCGTATCCATCTCAATCCCACTAGCAGATTAAATCAGCGCTTTCAAGCACTTTGCTTATGGAACTTAAAGTGTAGTTTAAGGAAATTTAACTTCCCCTCCGTAGTAGCTGCGCAAAACGACTTGTGTGCTGCCTTGCGCCCCGGTGCCTCGTGCAGTAATGGTAAAGCCATGCGTGGGCGGGTTGCTGCCAACAGCGGCACGAAACGTCGTGTAGGTAATAAAATACCTGGGTTGCTGGGCGACCAAGCCACTTCCGGTTTGTAAGGCAACGGTTTTGCTGTCATCTGTCCATGTGGAAGCCACATTCGGATCGGGAACTTGGGTTTTGCATACCCCGCCCACCGTTATTATCTGGGATTTAAATAAGCCAGGGGTGTTGTTACAAAATGACCGAATCCCCAATCCTCCTGTTTTTATGGCTTCTATACGTGCCTCTCCTGCACGCAAGGCCATTTCTGAAAATTGAAACGCCAAATTTTGATCTTTACTGTTGCCGGCCATTTTTTCTTCCAGGCTGGTCATCTGAACACTGGTAACGCCAATCAAAGTGACTAACAACAACAGGATCAAACTGGTGACCAAGATAACGCCGGCTTGAAATTTAGGGAGGCCTACAGGCATTTTTTTAAAGATCCTATCATCGTAAAAAAACAAACATGAGCATCAAGAAAGGTGATTACGCAAAGCGATGGTCGAGGTAAAAACTTTTCTTATGTGCAGATCGCCAGCGGGTGGATCCACCTTTATTCCGTTGTACGTATAACTTACCGGTTTATTGGTCAAATTATTGTCTGGGCTGACCAGTAACAGACTAACACGCATACTCACTACTTTACGCCAATCAGGAGCAAGATCAAGATCAAGATCAGGAATCTTATCCGCCGTAACGTAGTAATTGGCGGTTCCATCGGCGGTTATATCGGTATCCACACCGTATAAAATCTGCATTTTCTCTATACCTTCGATCAGCTCCTCCGCAGGCTTTGACCCTATTTTTCGATACAACGCGGGTTGGTTGCCGGGATTTTTTCTTACGTAATAGCTGATGGTATTAATGGGGTAAATTTGGATATTGGCGTTTGGCTTGGTAGGGTCAAAGCTTGCCATAGTGGTGTAATCTGGATCGGTAGCTGTTGTAATTTTGTTACCTGCAGGAACTGTGGCCATGCATTTTCCAGCCGCATAAGTAATTTTATCGTTTGCATTAGTGATTTTTGCGACATCCGTCACATGAAAAACCACGGCCTTATCACAATTGGTAACCAAGGCAGAATCACATTTTGCCAAACTGGATTTTGAAGTCAGTTGCAAAAATGGCGGCACTGATGCCACATCATGCGCCTTAACCGCATAGCCTGTTTCATCTGCTTTACGGATGGTGATGATATCCGATCCGCCCATAGGCGCATAAAGCGCACTGGTTGGAAAGGTTGAATCTATGGTCGGCGACCACACATTATTTGTTACGCCTGGAGCAGTGCTGGCATCAAAGCCCTGAATAGCTGTATTAAAGTTATATAAAAAACTGCTGGCACTGTCAAACAAGCTATTGGCGACTACTTTGTCGTCAATACATGCCCCACGATAACCTGCTTCACGAATATCCTGAGCCAAAAAATACAGGGCAAAACGACCATTTTCCTGCATCCTCGATAGTGCATCCTGTGTCCGGTAGGTTTTTTTGCTGTGCATGACAACTTGCAATCCGCCGCCCAGTAAAAATAGCCCCAATAACATGGCCACCATAATTTCAACCAGCGCGAATCCCCGCTGACCCCTTGTGGAAAAAGCGGATTTCACAAGCGAAAACTCATTTGAAAGTAGGGATCATCATCTGGATCACCATCGGAATCAGCATCACCTTGGACGGCATCATCATGACCATCAACATCACCATCCCGATTGTCATCCCAACTCATGGTCACCGTGTAGGTGACTCCGTCTGGCTCAATGGCTATTTTGTTGTTATCATCTCCTTCACCACTGGGTAAGACAGCCTGTATGGCCGTATACCATTCATAGAGATCGTTTTCTGCCATCTCTGCCATAGTACAACCTTCAATAGTCAGGCAATTCGGTTTTGGGTTAGCATTTTTGGGCGAAATGTTGAGGTAAGTGTCAGCACTTGCGACATTGGCGCGCATCCTGTCGGCTATGTCGTAAGCAAGCTGGGTGGCCTGGCTACGGTAATAGGCGCTTTGGTTATTCCTAAGGCTGGTCGCCTGCAACGCCGCCAGCCCTAACAAGCCAACTGCCAAAATCAACATGGCAATCAAAACTTCGATTAAGGTAAAACCGGTATTGTTGTTCATTTTCTCTCTTTACGCCGGTGAGCAAGACTCAATGTCTAAGCCAGAATCTCGGTTAGGAATTCCGTTGTTATCAAGGTCAACGCCCATTCGTACACGCCCTGTAGGGCTGATAATGATAACCTTCGCCGCTTTCAAACGATCATGCTCAGGATCGGTATCACGCCTGTTGGTATCACACAGGATTAATGTGCCGGTCGTGCTTTTGCCCATCGCATTAAAACTAATAACTTGAGGAATGTTGCTAGTGCTTTTTAAAGTAAATCCTGCCGGTAATTTGGAATAAGCACGTAACAAACAATCTTCAGATGCTTCACATAAGTCTGCATCATCATCATCGTTAAAATCATTGTTGCCATCGATATCCAGCAACACATCCCAGCCCTTTTCCCCCCATTCTTTGGCAGCACCTTTGTTCAGTATAGTAACTTTTGTGCCGCGTTTTATAGCTTCACTACGTGCTAAATTTAATGCCGTTACAAATTCATTGCTGTAGGCTGTCAGGCGAGTATTGCTGATGACGCTGCTAAACGTAGGGACGGCGATGGCAGTCAGTATGCCCGCAATAGTCAGGGTAATGATCAGTTCAACCAGGGTGAATCCTGACGCACTTAATGGTTTTTTGAACATA
>SBAV01000282.1 GCA_005239965.1 Methylobacter tundripaludum | reverse complement strand
CAAGCAGGCGCTGTATCAATTACAAATTGAAGATTTATCGCAAACCTTGGCAAAAGCCTTAAAAAGCTTTGATAAGACTACTGAAATTACCGTCATCAGTTATTTTGGCACAACGCCAGACCCCGCTTTTCAAGAACTCGCCCGCTTACTGTTTGAACGCTTTTCCTGCCCCGTGCTGGAAATTACCTTAAGTTTTCGCCAGCAATGGGAAATCACCAATTTAACGGCCATTTCCCACCGCGATCTGGATGACACTATGGAGACCGCATTTGCGACGGCTTTAGACCGGTTCAGCAAAAAAGTCTGGCATAAAGGGCGTACCCGAAAATCGGCCCGTTACGATCTAGCCATCCTGGTAAACCCAGGAGAAAAAATGCCGCCCAGCAATCGCTCTGCACTGAAAAAATTTATTAATGCCGGCAGGCAGTTAGGCATTGAAGTGGAGCTGATTTCACCGCAGCATTATGCCAGATTGCCAGAATTCGACGGCCTGTTTATCCGGGAAACTACTGGCATAGATCATCATACCTACCGCTTCGCCAAAAAAGCGGAAGCAGAAGGCTTGGTGGTCATAGATGATCCGACCTCCATGCTGCGCTGCACCAATAAAGTCTATCTTGCTGATTTGTTTCGTACCCATAAAGTACCCTCTCCGAAAACCTGGATACTGCACAAAGGCAATGCCAACCATTTAGACAAAGTGGAAGCTGAGGCGGGGTTTCCAGTCGTTATAAAAATTCCTGATGGCTCGTTTTCTCGCGGCATTGTCAAGGTGAATGATCGCAAAGAACTTGAAATCAAGGTGGCTGAATTATTTGAACAATCCGCCTTGTTGCTGGCGCAAGAATTTTTATACACCGACTTCGACTGGCGCATCGGCGTATTCAACAACAAAGCTTTGTATGCGTGCCGTTATTACATGGTTAAAAACCACTGGCAGATCTACCGCCACAAGGAAAGCCGCGTGGACAGCGGTAATTTCGATACCATGGCCACCTTCGATGTACCTAAGCCTGTCCTGGAAGCCGCTCTCAAGGCCACGCAAACCATCGGTGACGGCTTGTACGGTGTTGATGTTAAAGAGAAAAACGGCAAAGGCTATGTGATCGAGGTCAATGACAATCCCAACATAGACAGCGGCATAGAGGACAAGTATCTCGGTGATGAACTGTACCACCTGGTGATGGCCGAATTTTTACGGCGCATGGAAAACCGCAGTAAAGGCCTGTAATTTGGGTTATGCTAATATTCTTGAATGATGCATCTCTACAGCGTACCCAACTTCACCCTATCTTGTTGAAAACAAACAACCCTGTAAATTATGGCCCAAAATTTTAAGCCTTAACGCGGGTAATCTTGATTACAACCTGCAATTCTTTCAACCGCCGCATGATTTTGGCCAAATGCACACGGTCTTTAACGGTTAAAGTAATCAAGTCCACCGACACCTGCGCATCCTGATCTACAACTGTCACATTTTCAATGTTTGAATCAAGTTCAGAAATGGTTGATGCAATCGTCGCCAGCGCACCGCGTTGGTTGAGGACTTCTAGGCGCAATTCTGCTGAAAAATCGCCAGTGACGTCATTGCTCCATTCAACATCCAACCAACTGGTGTGTTTTTTTCTGACGATATTGCTGTTTCGGCATTCATGATGATGCACCACGATACCTTTGCCGGGATTAAAGAAACCAATAATCGAATCGCCCGGGATTGGCCTGCAACATTTGGCCAAATTGATGACCATACCTTCCGTGCCTTTAATTACCAAAGGTGCCTTTTGGTTTTGATCACCGTCATCCAGTTTGATATTGGCATGAATATCATTTTGAATCAGCCGCTTAGCAACAAGAAAAGGCATTTTGTTGCCTAAGCCAATATCTTCAAGCAAGGTATCGAATGAAGACATGGCGGTTACTTCTAACAGGGCTTTGATGCGCTGTTCGGAAATGGCATCCAGCTGTGTATGCAAGGCTTGCAGCTCTTTTTCCAGCAATCGCCGTCCGAGGTTGATGGCTTCCTGCTGTTTAAAATGCTTTAAATAATTGCGAATACTGGAACGGGCTTTGGCCGTTGCCACATAACCTAACCACAATGGATTCGGCCTTGCCCAGCTTGCCGTAATCACTTCAATGGTCATGCCGTTTTCAAGCCGGGTTTGCAGCGGCACCAACTGCCGGTCGATTCTTGCCGATACGCAGGCATTGCCCACGTCGGTATGCACCGCATAAGCGAAATCAATAATGGTCGCACCGCGCGGTAATTTGATAATCCCCCCTTTGGGTGTAAACACAAACACTTCCTGAGGAAACAGGTCAACTTTCAGATTATCGATAAACTCCAGCGAATCACCGGCGGTTTTTTGGATTTCCAGCAGATCCCGGAGCCATTCGTTGGCGCGATCCTGAAATTTTTGCGACTTGTCATCCTCGGATTTATACAACCAGTGCGCGGCAATGCCAGATTCGGACATGCGGTGCATCTCATGGGTCCTAATCTGGATTTCGATAGGCAAGCCATAAGGCCCCATCAAAATAGCATGTAATGACTGATAGCCATTGGCCTTGGGTAAGGCGATGTAATCTTTAAAGCGCCCCGGAATAGGCTTATACAGATTGTGCATAATACCCAGCACACGGTAGCAAGTGTCAACATCGTCGCAAAAAATTCTGAACGCATAGACATCAAACACATCGGACAAAGAAATCTTCTTGTGCAGCATTTTTTTATAAATGCTATAGAGGCTTTTTTCGCGTCCCGCCACATCGCCATGCAAACCGACTTCTTTCAGGCGGTTTTTGATAGTGCTTTCGATGGTATCAATGATTTTTCGACGATTGCCCCGGGCTTTTTTAACCGCGTGGCTCAATATGGCGTGTCGCCTGGGGTACATCACTTCAAAACTCAGTGCTTCGAGTTTATGGCGCATACTGTTCATGCCCAAGCGATTCGCAATCGGCGCGTAAATATCCAGGGTTTCCCGGCAAATACGCCGCTTTTTTTCTGCGGGCATAGCGTCTAAAGTTTGCATGTTATGGAGACGGTCTGCCAACTTCACCATAATGACGCGCAGATCATTACCCATAGCCAGAAACATTTTACGGACGTTCTCAGCCTGCGTTTCTGCATGCGATTTGCTGCCAATTTTGGTGAGCTTGGTAACGCCGTCCACCAATTCCGCAACCTGATGATTAAATTTTGCCGCCAGTTCCTTTTTAGTAACTACCGTATCTTCAATAACGTCATGCAAAATAGCCGCCATGATACCGTCGGCATCCATGCGCATTTCAGCAAGACTGATGGCAACGGTAAGAGGATGGCAAATATATGCCTCACCGGTTTTGCGGTATTGGCCGGAATGGGCAGCCGCGCCAAATTCATAAGCGCGGATGCAATCATTAATCCGATCCTGGTCGAGATAGCCTGACAAAATCGTGCATAAACGCTGAAGCAACTTGTCTTCAGGACGTTCAAACTCGAGAACTTCAGCCATTTCAACCATAAACATCACACATCAGAACATAGAAACGTGATCGTAAGACTCGCCGACACGGTGCAAGAGATTGATATTCTCCGTTGTCACATGACCTGCGGCAATTTCACGTAAAGCCAATACGGTATCTTTGTCCTTGCCACGCGGTAAAAATTCCGTCGCGCCATGACTCAATTGACGCGCTCTCGTGCTTGCCAACAATACCAGCTTGAAACGGTTTTCTACGTGTTCCAAACAGTCTTCAACAGTTACTCTAGCCATTCTAAATCCTCTTTTATTAAAAAACTTGACTTGCTTAAAAAGTCAATTGGGTAAAACAGTCCAATTTTATGCGGCCTCACCGTATCTCTCGCCGTAGAAAAACAAGATTTTGCGACCCTACGTGGAAAAAATTTATCTTAAAGTTGAGTTAGGCATAACTTTAACCAACCTACAGGAGAAACCACACCTACTGACGTGATTTCAATATCGCAACCGCCGGCAATTCCTTGCCTTCAAGAAACTCAAGAAATGCACCGCCGCCGGT
>SBAV01000290.1 GCA_005239965.1 Methylobacter tundripaludum | reverse complement strand
TGAAAACACAGGCCTTACAACATATCTCGATGAATGGCGAGCGTATGACTGTTTAAAAGACAGGTCGGCATGCTTGTATATTGGCAACCAGGCTATCGAAGGCATTGTGCAAGGCATAGACGATAATGGCTTGTTATTGCTGGAACACCCAGACGGTACCGTACAAGCGTATGCGTCGGGTGAAGTCAGCTTTCATAACGTTGCACCATGAAGCTATTGGTTGATATTGGCAATACCCGTTTCAAGTGGGGTTTGGCTTGCAACGGCAATATCATCACTACCGGTGTACTGCTCAATACCCACATCAGCTTTCCCGTTCTAGTCGATGCGTGGCAAGGATTATCTTCGCCGCAATCCGTAGCCATTTCCTGTGTCAATTCCCCACAAACTACCGGGTTGGTCAGTTCTGTAGCTGCTTTTTTATGGCCAAATAGCCCTGTCATCCTTGCCCAATCAGCGGTGTTTCAGTGCGGTGTCCGTAATGCTTATGGACAGTCGGAAAAATTAGGGGTTGATCGTTGGCTGGCTTTAATTGCTGTACACAACGGTTATCATCAGGCTGCCTGTATTGTTGATTGCGGGACGGCGATCACGGTTGATTTAATTGATGGCACCGGCCATCATCAGGGGGGGGTAATCAGCCCTGGCTTAATGCTGATGAGACAATCATTATCGAGCGGTACGCATCAGCTACCTTTGGCCGGGCAGGATTATACATTCGGGCTGGCGAACAACACCGAAGCGGCTATTTACAGTGGCACCTTGTCCGCAGCTTGTGGTTTGATCGAGCGTGTCGTTGCTCAACATGCAGTGCCATTGATTTTAACTGGCGGTGATGCAAGGCTTATTGCCACACAGCTGGTGTGTCCTGCCATTATTGATGATAATTTGGTTTTGCGTGGTTTAATCTACGTGTCTGATGCGGTCGTAGAGACGCAAAATTACGCGTCTCTACGACCAACTTAATGGTAGTAACCTTATGTGGGGTACAGCATAAGTATCTACATAACTTTTCAGTAAAATAAAAACAATGAGTTGCACGAGTGCCATGTTCCCTCTCCTGATGGAGAGGGTTAGGGTGAGGAGAATAAAATCAACAAGTTAAATTCCCCTCATCCCAGCCTACTCCCTCTGGAGAAGGAGCAATAGAACTTGTGTAGATACCAATGGGGGTACAGAGGGGATGAGGTGAGGCCTCCTGCAAAATATGTACAATAGTCTAATGTTATAGGGATTAAACGTAACATACTGAAACCTTAGCACATTACAGACATGGAAGCCGAAAAACTAATAAACCAATTCCTGGATGCCGTCTGGGTTGAGCAGGGACTAAGCAAGAATACGCTGTCCGCTTACGCCAGTGATTTACATATTTTCGCTAGTTGGTTGGCAGGTAGCGATATGCTGGACGTTGATAATACGCATATTTCCCGCTTTATGGCTTACCGGCATGGTGAAGGCGTAGGCAAACGCTCGTTAGCGCGGGTTTTGTCCAGCCTGCGGCGCTTTTACGGTTACTGTATGCGCGAAAACTTCATCGCCGTTGATCCAACTGCGTTGATAGAAATCCCGCGTATCGTGCTATCGTTACCCACTGCACTGTCTGAAAATGATGTCGAATTATTGCTGTCAGGGCCTGAAGTTAGCGATATACTGGGCTTTCGGGATAAGACCATGCTGGAAACCTTGTACGCGACAGGGCTACGGGTATCGGAACTTGTGAATTTAAAGTTTGAACAAGTGAATTTCAGGCAGGGTTGGGTCAGAATTACCGGTAAAGGTGACAAAGAACGATTGGTGCCTATCGGCGAAGAAGCCATGAGTTGGCTGGAAAATTATATCAATGACAGCCGCAGTGCTTTGCTTAATGGGCGGCAATCCGATTATTTATTTGTCACCAACCGTGCGGATGCGATGACGCGCCAGGCATTTTGGCATATTATCAAACGCTATGCCAAAAAAGCCGGTATCAAGAAAGCCTTGTCGCCACACACTTTGCGGCATGCGTTTGCTACCCATTTATTGAATTATGGTGCGGACTTACGTGTTGTGCAGTTGTTGTTAGGGCATTCAAATTTATCAACAACACAGATTTATACGCACATCGCCCGCGAACGCCTAAAAGAATTACATGCAAAATATCATCCCAGAGGATAGAATCAACATGACACAGCGCATACACCCGACCGCTTATCTCGGATCTGCCATTTTGCTTGGCGAAAATACCACAGTAGGCCCTTTTGCTGTGATCGAAAGCGGTGCGGCTATAGGTGCGAATTGTCATATAGGCGCTCATGCGGTGGTGCATGGTCATGTGAAAATGGGGCATGGCAATGTCTTGCATCCACACACCGTCCTGGGCGGCTTGCCACAAGATACCAGTTTTAATGCGGAAACAGTTTCTTGGCTGGTGTGTGGCGACAATAATGTATTCAGGGAAGGTTTTACCGCGCATCGCGCATCTAAGGAGCACGCTGAAACACGCATTGGCAATGATTGTTATTTTATGAATAACAGCCATGTCGCCCATGATTGCCAGATTGGCGATAGAACCATATTTGCCAATAATGTCGCTATAGGCGGCTTTGTGGAAGTCGGTAATAACGTATTTATGGGCGGTGCTGTCGTTGCGCACCAGTTTTGCCGCATAGGGTCGTTTGCGATTGTGCAAGGCACCACAGGCTTGAATATGGACGTCATTCCTTTTATGTTGATTGGTGGCCGTCCAGCCCGGCATTACAAATTAAATACTGTCGGTTTACGGCGTGCAGGCATTACCGGTGAACGTTACAGCGTTCTTGCCCAAGCTTTCCGGTTGTTAAAAGACAGGAAAAGCCTGGATGAATTAGAGGAAACAGCCGAGTTAAAGTATCTGAAAGACTGGTTGTCGGTGAAGTCCAAGCGTGGTTTGCACGGGTTTGTCGATATATCAACTTAGGAATATGCATGGAATAAGTTGGACGACTTGTAACATGTATTCCGTTTGCTTATCATGCGCTTCTGTCATGGGGGAAGAGACGGTTTAAATAATATTAGAGGGTGGCTTTTCGAATGTCACCCATCCTCGCCGTTTGTTTGCATTTTGAAGAATAAAATTAAAACGTAAAAATTATATCTACCGCTTGTTACTTTGGATGATTGTCTGTCATGCTGAATTTATGCGCACGTTGACGGCTGATGGTTTTATAAATCAAAAGATTTATTAGGGATTGGAAATTGTGTGTTGTGCAATTTTTTGAATATTAATTGAATGGAAAAGAGCCAACTGATTTTTAGCCTAAGATGGAAAGTGGCACTATTGATAGGTAGTGTGCTTCTCATATTGCATGGTCTTTTTTCATACACAAGCTATCTCAATGCAAAAGCCAATTTTGTCAGGGATAGGGAAGCTGTTCAAACAAGTCATATTGGTTTAGCCAAGGCCTTAACGGAAGATTCTTTCGCAGCACTACACCAATTCTCTTCATTAGTCTCTTCGCTGAGCTCTTCATCAGCCCATAAATCAAAGTCCATGCCACAGAATGGGGCTGTTATCGATAAAAACTGGTTACAGTGGCAATTAAACTGGTACTTGGAAAATGTAACACTCTTTGATAAACGGGGCGTATTTGTTAAATCCTGGGGCAGCCCCATTGTTGTGCCGGAACTAACCGTTCAGGGTGTTTTAAAAAATGCTTTGCCTGAGCAGCATATCTACTGTACGGCCAGTTGTTTTCAACAGCTCATGGCTCCGCTGGGAGAAAAATCAACGCAAGGGGTGCTCAGTACGGCGCGTTCATTTACGGAGATTGCCGACAAGTACAAACGGGCAACTGGATCGGATATGGGGATTTTGATTGCCAATACAGATGCCGTTGCAGAGGGCAATCTTCGTTGGCCTTACAAGTTATCGACAGCCAATTTGTCCGAGCAAAATATTCCCGTTTTTCAGTTTGTTTCAGCCAATTATCCGATAAACGAATTTTTAAATCGCCGTAAGCTGGTGGAACTGACAGGTCGTTTCTTTGATGTCAGTGTTATGCCGGTTCAGCCACAAAACACGCAAAATTCAGAGAGTCCTGTTTATTTTTTACTGGTTGATGAAGTGACAACAAGCGTCAAGCGCCTTCAAAAAGAGGCGCAACGGATGTGTTTGTACGGTGCAATTGGTTTGGGCGGTGCATTGCTTCTGTTAGTTCTGGTATTACAAGGCTGGCAGCGACGTATTGGCAAGTTGTCACAGGCTTTCCCGCTGTTGTTGAAAAACCAGTACGACCAATTTCGCGAGCAATTAACGATCAGAAATTCGCCTTATGGCCATGATGAACTGGATCAACTCAATAGCACCGCCTTAACTCTAGTCAATCAGTTGCAGAATATTGAGCAGGAAGTTCATGATAATACCTTTGAATTAATGGAAAAAAGCCAGAATTTGGCCAAAGAGCGTGATTTTAGTCATCAACTTATCGAAGCCGCTCCGGTCATTATTCTGACCCAAAAATTGAACGGCATTATTTTAAGTGTTAATCAAGCTGGAATTAATGGCTTTGAGACCGATAGACACAGCATTGTGGGCAAGGTATTTGATATATTTCTTCCAGAGTCCGAGCGCGAGCATCTGAAGAAATTAAATGAATTAAGATCAGGTACGGGGGGTGAACAATTTCAGATAACTGGCTTTTTAATGACCAAGGCCGGCAAACAGAAAGAAACATCCTGGTTGCACACGGTCGTGAAGGTTAATGGTCACGGAGACGAAGCGGTTATCTTGACGCTGGGTATTGATGTTAGCGTCAGCAAGATTGCACAAGAAAAGATGCTGAGAATGGCGACCTACGATTATGTGACCGGCCTTAGTAATCGGCGGAAATTTGAAGACGATTTCGTGCTTGAGCTGGCATCGGCCAAACGCTATGACTATCAAGTGGCGCTATTTTATCTGGATTTGGATAAATTTAAGGTCATTAATGATCTGGAAGGCCGTGAAGCAGGCGACAAGGCATTGACCCATGTTGCAACTGTACTCAAAGAAGCCATGCGCTTAACCGATTTATTGTCGCGTATCGGCGGTGATGAGTTCGCGCTGATTATGCCGCATGCCGATTTGAAAGGCGTCGAGCATATCGCGAAAAAAATCAACCGGGTGCTGTTGGCTCAGGACATCAATTTGTCTGGAAAACGCTATAAAATTACTGCCAGCATTGGCGTAGCCATTTTCCCATCGCACGGTCTGATGACCAACGAATTGCTCAAAAATGCCGATTGCGCCTTGTATCAGGCAAAAGCTGCCGGTCATGGCCAATACCGTATTTTTTCGCCCGACAGTGATTATCAGGAGAAATTAAACCTGATGCTGCACTGGCGGGAGACCATTGAAGATGCTATCGCCCACGACAAATTTATTCTGTACTATCAACCCATACTTAACCTTAAAACCAATATTATCAGCCATTTTGAATGTCTAATCCGGCTGCAAAAGGATGATGGTCAACTGATCATGCCCGTTGATTTTATTAATTATGCAGAAGAGTTGGGGTTGGCGGGCAGGATTGATCGCCTGGTGTTGAAGAAAGTGGTGCAAAAACACATTGAATTAAATCGACTCGGTAAAGATTACAAGTTGACCATCAACTTGTCGGGACGATTATTCAATGATGTGACAATTTTCGATGACATTTCCTGGCTGATAAAAGACAGGGACGTTGATCCGGGCAAAATTATTTTTGAAATCGCCGAGACAGCAATAGTTTCCAATTTTGCCGCTGCTGACCGTCTGATAGCGCAAATCAATGAATTAGGATGTTTGATCGCGTTTGATAATTTTGGCGTCGGTTTTTCTTCTGTTTATTATCTTAATCGTTTCCCGATTGCTTACGTGAAAATTGACGGCTCGTTTATCCGGAAAATTGATAAAAGCGATGATGACAAGGTTTTTGTGAAAGCCTTATCGGGTGTGGCTCAAGCTTATGGCAAGAAAACAGTGGCTGAGTCCGTTGAGAGTGAAGAAGCCTTGGCCATACTCAAAGAAATCGGTATTGATTTTGTACAAGGGTTTTACATCGGCGACCCGGCACCATTGGACTGATTCCAGCACAGTTTATAAAAATCTGTCTGGAAAATCGTTTACAATAATATAAACAGTGTTTCAAATCGCAGTGCAACTGCATCTTAAGTCCAAAATCGACTCTTAGCTCCCATGAAAAAATTAAAATGTGCGGTCATTGGTACCGGTTATTTGGGGAAGTTTCATGCCGAAAAGTATGCTGTTTTGCCTGATTGTGAATTGGTTGCTGTAGTTGATATCGATGAGGTTGCCGCACAGACTGTTGCCAGTCAGCATGGTGTTGCAGCGCTGATGGATTATCACGCCTTATTGGGCAAGGTCGATGCCGTCAGTATTGTTGTGCCTACTACCTTGCATCATAGCGTTGCCAAAGATTTTCTGAATGCCGGTACGCATGTGTTGGTGGAAAAACCCATTACGGTGACTGTTGAAGAAGCAGATGAACTGATTGCCTTGGCAAACGCCAATAATTTGGTTTTGCAGGTCGGCCATCTGGAGCGCTTTAATCCGGCAGTGTTGGGGCTGGATAAGGAAGAAAAGCCATTGTTTATTGAATCACACCGCCTGTCGCCATTTAATCCGCGAGCCAATGATGTCAGCGTGGTGCTGGATTTGATGATCCACGATATTGACATTATTCTAGCATTGGTTGATTCAGAAATAGAGCGCATAGATGCCAGTGGCACACCTGTTCTTACCCAAGGCACCGATATTGCCAATGTTCGCCTGTTATTTAAAAACGGCTGCGTTGCCAATGTGACAGCCAGTCGGATTAGCATGAAAACAGAACGCAAGATGCGGCTGTTCCGGCCTTCTTCTTACGTATCCGTGGACTTTCAAAATCGGGTGTTGACCAAACACCGTACCGGCAGCAAAGAAATGTTCCCAGGCATTCCTGAGATAGAAACCGAAGAATCGGTATTTGAAAGCAGTGATGCGTTAATGGCAGAAATTAAACATTTCGTAAACTGTATTCATACCGGCGAAAATCCTTTGGTTTCCGGCGCGGCGGGCAGACGTGCATTGGCGACGGCCATCAAAATTAGCGAATTATTAAATGAGAAAAAGGCATAAACAATGATACCGATGGTGAACCTGAAAGCGCAGTATGCTGAAATCAAGGCAGAAGTTGAACGGGGTTTGGCAGAAACGATAGCCAGCTGTACTTTTATCCTGGGGCCTAATGTACAGGCTTTTGAGAAAGAGGCGGCGGCGTATTTGGGGGTAAAACATGCGATTGGCGTGGCATCCGGTACAGATGCGCTGCATTTTGCCTTGCGTGCTGAAGGTATAGGTTTTGGCGATGAGGTCATTACGACGGCCTTTACTTTTATTGCGACTGCGGAAGCCATCAAATACGTGGGGGCAACGCCGGTATTCGTGGACATTGATCCCAAAACTTTCAATATTTCACCGGAAGCGATAGCACAGGCGATTACGCCAAAAACCAAAGCGATTATGCCGGTGCATTTGTTTGGTCAACCGGCGGATATGGCCCGCATTAAACAACTGTGCGATCAGTATGGCTTAAAGCTGATTGAAGATTGCTGTCAATCGTTCGGGGCAAGCATTAACGGCATCCAAACCGGCGGGATAGGCCATGCTGGCGGCTTTAGTTTTTTTCCCAGTAAAAACTTGGGGGCGTTTGGTGATGGCGGTTTGGTTGTCACCAACTCCGATGACAGTGCCGTAAAAATAAAACGTTTGCGTAATCACGGTTCCGATGTGCGTTATCACCATGAGGTGATCGGTTATAACAGCCGTCTCGACGAAATACAGGCGGTGATATTACGCGCCAAATTAAAACGCATCGACCAATACAATCAAGCCCGCCGTCATGTTGCGCATCTGTATTCACAACTGCTGGCGGATTTGCCGCTCACGACCCCGTTTGAAGATGGCTTAGGCGAACATGTGTACCATCAATATACTTTATTGTCAGATCGTCGCGATGAAATCTTAAAGGCGTTGCAAGCCAAACAAATCGCCTGTGCCGTTTATTATCCTGTACCGTTACATCAGCAAAATGTTTTTAAGGCAGAGTGTGCTAATGTCAGTTTGCCGGTTACCGAATCGGTTGCCGCTAACTGTTTTTCTTTACCGATTTGCCCGTTTCTGGACGATGACACGATTCGGGAAATTGTCAGCGTTATTCGGGGCGTGTTTGCTGTTTAACTCCTTCTCCGCCCGGAGAGGGTTGGGGTGAGGCGATATTAAAACCGGCCATAACAGCCTGCGTATGCTATTCGATTTTAATCTTTGCCAAACCTTGATTGTTGCCGGTTTGTTCGTCTGGACAGGCTTTGTGCGTACTGGCCTTGGCTTTGGTGGCGCGGCTTTGGGTTTGCCGCTGATGTTGTTTGTGAAAAATGACCCGCGCTTGTGGCTGCCGATCATCGGTGTGCATCTGCTGTTTTTTTCCGGGTTAACGCTACGCACACGTTTGCATAACGTGGATTGGCGTTATTTACGGCATACGGTCATCTACATCATCCCGCCGGCTATCGTTGGCGTATTCGGTTTGGTCAACTTGCCCATTTTGTGGCTGAATGCGTTCATTTATTCCATCACCTTGTTTTACGGTTTTATTTGGCTGTTCAATCGTGCTATTGAAAGCCATCATGATTGGGTCGATCAGGTATTGCTGGTCCTAGGCGGTTATATTGCCGGAACATCGTTGAGTGGTGCGCCGCTGATGGTTGCAGTGTACATGCGCCATGTCAGCAAGGAAAAATTGCGCGATACTCTGTTCGTGCTGTGGTTTATCCTGGTTAGCATCAAGATGACCACTTTCATCACATTATCGGTTGATTTGCATTTTTTGGCGGCACTGAGCCTGATTCCTGTGGCAGCAATTGGGCATGTGTTGGGATTGAGAGCCCACGCTGTCATTTTGCGTAATGACGTGTTGTTTAAGCGCTGGTTGGGTGGCGGCTTGGTTATTGTTAGCGTTTTGGGGTTAGCAAACTTAGGGTTGCCAGCGTACTTGAAGGTGGCTTTTAGCTATACCCGGTAACTTTCGATTAGCGTAACCACCCACAAAGACAGCGGTATCGTCAACAATGCCAACGACTGGGTGATTGAAACCATGAAAAATCCGCGTTATTCGCTGGAGCTGTTCCAACGGGTGATTACCGTGAGTTTTGAGACGATGAAGATTGTGAATGGTTTACCGACGTTGGATATTTAGCTTGTTTTTTATACTTGTTTGCTGCAATCCATTATAAGCCGGTAATAGGAGGCTATCCCAATGTCAGTGACGCCATCGTGTGATCCGGTTCAGGTTTTTTTTCTTTCTGATAGGCATTAAACGCCATATCGGAGTGAATAATATGCTTCCCCCAGTTCCCCATAAATTCCTGAATATCGCTTTGTTTCCAGTCGTCATTTATTATTTTTTGATCCATCTCGACCAGTTTTTCCAACATGGCACTGTGTTCCCCGACATGTCTTTTATAGCTTCGAAAACCTGATTTTTCCATCACTTCTTCTTCAGCGCTAAAATGTTCTTTAACATGCTGGTAAATCAGCTTGGCATTTTTAACCAGTTCTTCCCGGTTAACCGAAGAAGCCAACTGGTCAGCTAAAATGAATAAATCTTTATGCTGGCTATCGACCAACTCATCCCCCATTTGGTAATAATCTTGCCAAACAAAGTGGTACATGCTTCCTGAAGATGGTTTTTTGGATAACCCATCTTTTGGGCGATGGCTGGCAATGTTTTCAGGTGTCTTGTTATCATCTTTCATTTTATAAACAAAACGTTGCCTTGCCGTATGGTAATCTTCATTACCGTAAAAATTTGCGTACATTTGCGTTAGCTCGAATTTTCGATAGGTCGCCAATGCCTTTAGCGATTCATCGTAGCAACGAATCTTGGCTTTTTCAGTCAAACATTTTTGCAACGCGGCATTGTCGGCAACCAGGGTATTGACCCAATGTTTGACTTGCGCGGTAAAAATGTCATGGCGATTATCCAGCACCTTGTCAATTAAGTTGATCTGCCAGGCTTTCTTGGCACTGATAGGTAAACGCTGTTCCGTTAACGTTGTTGCCATTTCCTGGCCAACACGTTTAGGCAACAAATACGTCCAATATTCAGAGCCGTACAATTCACCCATATTTTTATAATGGGGATTAAAAATCACCCCGTCCCTGGCAAACACCTTATCCGCCGCCAAAGGCATCATGGCGCCGCCTGCGCCCGCACTGCCGGCCAAAGCGGCTACGGTTACTTTATCCACAGTCGTGATAATCTGATAGACAATATCATCAATGGCATTGATATTTAACCAGGACTCATCCGCAGGGCTATCTGCCGCTTCAATGTGATTTAAGTGTATGCCATTGGAAAAACAGGCTTCCCCGCCCATCAGCACAATGGCTTTAACCGGCAACGTTTCAATATGCTGATAAACTGAAAGCAGCAAGCGACATTGTTCGGTACTCATGCCGCCATTGTGGAAGGGAAAATAAAGGTAAGCCGCCTCTTCTTCCACTTCATACCAAACTTCTTGGCAAGGCAGTTGCCGACCCGGTTGCGTATAGTCGATGTCTAGGGTCTTGATCGATTTTGTGAACAAGCCCTTTAAAGCCGATGTCGCCGGAATGGTTTTGGGCATAACGTCTTTCAACACGAAGGTGGCAGGCAGTTTTATCCCTTTAGTGCCATCTGCCAACCTGGGTTTCAAATGGCCTATCCAGATAGCGCCATCGACGGTCGCGCGGCAAATCGCGTGGTTGGCGGTGGCAATGATCTCTCCAGCTTTTCCGGTTAAATGGGTTTCTTTATGGGCATTAAACAGAAAAACGGGGTGGCCATAAATTTCATCCAGCACACCTGGACTACCGTCGGCAGCGTTAATGCGTTTTATGATGTCATCGGTTTTATGCTTTTTCCAGTCTATGGCTCGATCCTGTTGTTTCATTAAGGGTTGTGTTTTGCCTTTGTAATCGGGACGGTTGTAATCCTGCACTTCCGGTTTAAAATGCGGCGCGTCAAAAAAACTTAATGCCTCCCATAAGCAATCAACCGCTGCTTGCGTGACTTCCCGGTAGAAAATATTGCTTTTGGTGGCTTGGCGTAGCGGAAAGGTTTTATTGGCCCAAATGTCACCTGTATCCATATCTTCAACCGCCTCCAGCAAGGTTACCCCCCATTCGGTTTCGCCAGATTGAATTGCCCAATCCAACGAAGACGGTCCCCGGTCACCTTTGATGCCGGGATGCACGATCAGGCATTTGGTGTGTTCATAGACTTCTTTAGGCAGACGTTGGGTTAAAAAAGGGCACAGGATTAAATCCGGCTTGAATAATGCGACACCTTCTAACAACTGGGCCACGTCACCTGAATGTAATTCAACGGAAACAATAAAACCGGCATCGCTAAGTTCGGTATAAAAGCGCTGTGTTAAGCCAGAAAACGCTGATGAAATGAGTAAAATACGCATCACAAACCCCTTAATGATTATTCTGGATTATAAACAACATCCATATTAGTTTAAGCCCTGAGCGGATAAGGATCAGAGCCACTGAACCGGTCACGGTAACTTTGCGGGTTAACACCCAGTTGCCGCATAAAAGCACGGCGCATCCGTTCCGCATCACCAAAACCGGCTTTATTCGCTACCGCTTCAATCGATAGCTTGCTGCTCCCCAAATAATGACGCGCCGCATCAATACGCGCTATTTCCACAAATTTGGCCGGTGTCATGCCGGTTTCTGTCACGAAAAAGCGGGCAAAATTTCGAGGGCTCATGCACATGCGTTCAGCCAGTGTTTCTACCCGTAAATCTTCACCCAAATGCAACATGATCCAGGTCTGTAGTTCTTTAACTTCAGGGCGGTGTGCTTCGCTGGTTAAATAGGCACTAAATTGCGACTGACCTCCAGGTCGCCTGAGAAAAACAACCAACATACGGGCAATATCCAAAGCCACTTCGCTGCTCCAGTCTTCTTCAACCATTGATAACGCCAGATCAATACCGGAGGTTATACCGCCTGAGGTTGATATATAGCCATCGCGTACAAAAATCCGATCGGGCTCAACGGTAATCGCTGGGTAATCGTGCGCCAATCGTTTACAGGCCAACCAATGGCTGGTTGCCCTAAGGCCATCCAGAAGACCACTTTCCGCAAGTAAGAAAGTGCCGCTACACACTGATGCCAGCCGCCTGACCCGGGGCGCCATAAATCGAACCCAACCCTGTAACTCAGGATCGCACAACAAGCAGTCTACATCGATCGTACCCGCAATCAGCAAGGTATCCATATTATCCTGTACATCGCTATACGCCCGATTAGCAATAATCTGAAGACCGCAGGATGCCATCAGTGCCCCGGACTTTGCCGCTAATACTTCTATTGAATAGGCAGACCCATTAATTACGTCGCCTTTCTGCAAAAAATAATTAGCAAAAGCAAATACTTCCATAGGGCCGGTAACATCGAGAATCTCAACACCCGGATAGGCGATTATGCCGACAGTTCTTGGTTTCGTTTCACGCATTGGCATAATGTCAACAACGGTTCTGGGTGATAATGACGGTTTCATTTATCCTCCTACACAGAAGCCTTGGTTTGCAACAAAAAAACCTGTTGTAGGCGCTAAATTTCCACCCCTAAACTTATTGATTTTATGGAAAATCACTCAAGTTTATGGTGTTCTTAAAGACAACGGCTACGGCGATATAATCCCTCACTTTCTGCCATTAAACAATGACAGTAATCCCTCTTTTTCTGCCAAAGTAAAGGTATAGAGCCGATTGTTAGTAAAGCGACATTATAAGCCCTCTCCAAAGGGAGAGGGTTTGGGTGAAGGGGAATCAAACGTCGCTTTGTTAGCAGCGCCCTCTATATTTATTCACCTCCCCCTTGAAAAGGGGGGATTTGAGGGGGATTTTGTCATAAAACCTCCCCTAACCCCTCCTTTTCAAAGAGGGGGACTGAGTAATTACAAGTAAAGATGGCTATCGCTATAACCTTAAATGTAATTGGGTACGTAGTGAGTTGTGAATTGAAATTCAATCAATTGTAGGAAAATTTAAGGCTGGAGACTGTGAACTATTTCACACTTTTTATGTGAAATAGTTCACAGACAAAAGGGGCAATAGCTGTTACCCTGAACGCGCTGTAAAAATGTTTCTAAAGTGCGTTGTATTGTCATAGGGCCCCATTCCTTGACATTTATCTCTTAAAAGCACTCAGCGTACCGAATTAACCCATATTTTCGGTACGCTATTTTTTGATAACGCCAATTATCCTAACTTTTTCCCGAAGGGAGGGATTTGAAGCATTTGCAGTTCGTAGTAAGCCTGTCGAAATATGGCCGGTTTGTGCCATCGCCCGGCCTAAACGAGTAATTCGGATATCTTGTCGGCGTCAAACCCTTCTAATTCGACCGTGATGTTACGACTCGGAGCTTCCTGTAAGAAGTCGGCAATGCTTTCCATAATGTCGTGATCGATAAACTGGGCTTTATAACCGTCGATAATCAATTCACTATCGTTGGGTACGTTATTCAGGTGTTTTCTTAGCAGTGCCTTGTTCAGAAACGATACATCTTTATGTAATCGCAACAAATAATGCGAACCGTGCTGGGTCAAGGTTATCGCTGCGTGATAGTTGGCTTTCAATACAAAAAAGAAACCGCAAGCCATTCCTATTGCAATGCCTTGCAACAAATCGGTAACCAAGATAGCTACAATCGTTATTGCAAATGGCAAAAACTGATTCCAGCCTTTGCGATAAAACTCCATAAACAATTTAGGTTTCGCCAGTTTATAACCGGTTTGCAGGAGAATCGCCGCCAGACAAGCCAATGGGATAGTGTTGAGACCTTGTGCGAAAAACAGGATGCTGACCAGTAATAAAATACCGTGAAAAAAGCACGCCATACGGGTTTGGCCACCAGCATTGATATTGGCCGAGCTGCGCACGATCACAGCGGTAATCGGCAAACCGCCAATCAAGCCACTGATCATATTGCCCAAGCCCTGCGCCTTAAGTTCACGGTTGGTGGGGGCTACTCGCTTGTGCGGGTCGAGTTTATCGACAGCCTCTATGCTTAAGAGGGTTTCAAGGCTGGCGATAATCGCCAGGGTTGCAGCAATGCTGTACACCTTGAGGTTGGTGAGATAACTGAAATCCGGCAAGCGCAGTTGGTCGATAAAAGCGCGGGCACTGCCTAGTTCCGGGAGCGATACCAGGTGCTTTTCGCCAATCACCCATTCAGGAGCGACATGTAACGCCAAACTGTTATAACTCACCCCCCAGATTACTGCCAATAACGGGCCTGGAATCAGCTGTAATAGGCTGAAGCGTTTCAAAAATGTGCTGTCCCAGGCAATTAGGATCAACAAAGCCACTACGCTAACGACAGTTACGCCTGGAGTAATGCCCTCCAAAGCTTGAAACATTTCAAAGAAGCTTGATTCAGCCGTTTCCTGCATATAACTTTCATCGCCACTGTAGCTGGTATCGTAGCCGGTGGCATGAGGTATTTGTTTGATAATAAGAATTAATCCAATAGCGGCTAACATGCCTTTAATCACCGAAGCCGGAAAAAATGCACCGATTATGCCGGCTTTCAAAAAGCCCAACAGTATCTGTAACATACCGGCGATCACCAAACTCAGCAAAAAGCCGCCAAAGCTGCCCAGGGTTTCGATGGCGTTAAACACAATCACCGTCAAGCCAGCGGCTGGCCCTGACACGCTCAAATGTGAACCGCTGGTCCATGACACGATAATTCCGCCCACCAAACCGGCAATAATTCCGGAAAACAAAGGTGCGCCAGATGCCAGGGCAATACCCAGGCACAGGGGCAAGGCTACAAGAAAGACCACGATGCTTGCAGGAATATCGTGACGTAAATGTTTCAGGTAATAATCGATGTGCGTTTTCATGTGGTTTTTTTAAATTATGGGCTATAAAAATGTAATTATTCAGAGCCCTCTCTGAAAATCCCATCCCTTTTCGGGGGAAGATTGATGAAGGGCGCATAGTATTGTGCGGGGGCTGAATAATTACAAAAGTCAGTCGGTATATTGATAAATCTTGTGGATTGGCGAGTTGTGATCGAGCTTGATTAGCTCTTTAATTAGCCCATTTTCCAAACCGTAGACCCAGCCATGTACTGTGGGCTTGTGGCCGTGCTTCCAGGCTGATTGCACAATCGAGGTATATGCCAGCCGGTAAACCTGTTCGATGATATTCAATTCAATCAACCGGTCGATCTTTTCCTCAGATTCTAAAACTTCCAGTTCATCCTGGTGCAAGCGATAAATATCCTTAATATGCATAAGCCATTTATTGGTAATCAGCAAGTTGGATTTTTGCTGTTGCAGTGCAGCTTTAACACCACCGCAGCCATAATGGCCGCAGACAATAATATGTTTGACCTGCAATACGGCAATAGCGTATTGCACCACGCTCAAACAATTAAAATCGGTGGCAATTACTTGGTTGGCGATATTGCGGTGAACAAATATTTCCCCAGGCTGGGCGTTGACTACCGTTTCGGCAGGCACTCGGCTATCCGAACAACCTATCCACAAAAAATTAGGGCATTGGTCGGTGGCTAGATTTTTGAAGAAATCAGGATCCTTTGCACTAACTTCTTGCGACCAGGCTTTGTTTTCCAAGAGCAATTTTTCCGGTGTATCTGTGTACATTGACGTGTTCCTGTAATTTAAGGGTAAACCTCTATAAATGTTTTGGATATTTTTCAAGGCCGTAGTGTTCAATAAAACCGGGCAATAAGCAATATGCGACGGAGTTTGAAGTCCAATATCCTCCAGTAAACTCTGAGCAGCGACACGGTACAAGGTTCAAGGTTCCGAATCGAAAGTAAATTGCATTGAATGGACAGGCGAGCCTTGCGCTTCCGTCAGATTGTAATACGTTCGCCTACTTTAGGGACATTGGCTTGCCAGCCTCGACGGTTAAAACAGGTCTGCAATGACAAGGCCGCATTTTTTTCACCGTGTATCAGATACAGGCGTGGCTTGGGTTCTTTAAAATGACTGGCCCATTGCAGCAACTGGGATTGATCCGCATGGGCACTTAACGCGCCCAACGTATGAATTTTAGCGGCGACATTCACTTCAGAACCCAAGATTTTCAGCACCTTCTTGTTACCGTCGACCAGCAGTCGACCCAAAGTGCCTTGTGCCTGAAATCCGGCAATAATGACATGGGCGTTACGCCGCCATAAATTATATTTGAGGTGGTGACGGATACGCCCGCCATTACACATGCCGCTACCGGCAATAATAATGACCCCTCCTGTAAAACGGTTAATGGCCATAGAATCTTCAGCCGTCTCGGAATACGTTAAGCCCTTGAGCCAAGCCTGCCAGCCTTTTGGCGCAACTGAAGTAAATTCAGGGTCGTCAATGTTAAACAAATGGGTATGTTGTGCGTAAATTTCGCTGGCACTGATGGCCATCGGGCTATCGAGATAAATCTGTTGCTGGGGGAGTTGCCCACGCCGCTGGAGTTTCCCCAGCCAATAAATCAAATCCTGGGTACGGCCAATCGCAAAGGCCGGCATGATGACATTGCCGCCTGTTTGATCCGCAGCCGCCAAAGTGTCACGCAATTCAACCAGTGTGTTTGCCAAGGGCTTGTGGTCGCGGTCGCCGTAAGTTGATTCCAGCAGCAGGACGTCAGCTTCCGTCATGATTTCGGCATCGCGCAACAGGGGAGATTGAGGATTGCCCAAGTCCCCTGAAAAAACCACGGTTTTAGTTTGTTGCCCATCCTTGATGGCAAGCCGTACAATCGATGAACCCAGGATATGCCCCGCTTCATGGAAAGATGCCGTGATATCCGGTAGTATTTTTACAGGGGTGTTATAAGCAACTGCGACCCTCAACGTCAGCAAGGCTTCTACATCTTCCAGTTCATAGAGTGGCTCAATCAGTTCTTTACCAGCCCGCTCCCGGCGCTTGTTTTCCCATTCGGTATCCTTAAGTTGCAAGTGGACGGCATCCCGCAGCATCAATTCCAGCAAGGGGAAGCTGGCTTCGGTCAGAAACACCGAGCCATTAAAGCCATCCTTGACCAGTTTGGGCAAACGGCCACAGTGATCCAAATGCGCGTGTGACAGCACCACCGCATCAATGCTGGCTGGATCAAAAGGAAAATCGGCCTCATTTTGCAGCTCTGTTTCCCGTGAACCTTGAAACATGCCGCAATCCAGCAAGATTCGGTGGCTTGCGGTTTCCAGCAAATAACAAGAGCCAGTGACCTGACCGGTGGCTCCCCAAAAAGTAAGGTTTATCATGCTCTGTTCCTATGGTTTGTGTGCGTGTCGCCGTTGGTGGTATAGCTGGCAAGAATGATCTCCCAGGCCTGTTCGGCGGTTTCCGCATAATCAATCAATTCGCGGTCGCAGTAGCTGATGACGCCTTCTTCAACCAAAACATCGAAGTTGATGATTTTGTCCCAGTAATGCCGTCCGAACAGTATGACCGGAACCTGCCGTACTTTTTGGGTTTGAATCAAGGTCAGGGTTTCAAACAGTTCATCCAGTGTACCAAAGCCGCCCGGAAAAGCGACTAAAGCTATCGCCCGCATCAGAAAGTGCATTTTCCGGATGGCAAAATAATGGAACTGGAAACACAAGTCCGGTGTGATGTAGGGGTTGGGTTTTTGTTCAGAGGGCAGGACGATATTCAGTCCTATGCTTTTACCGTCCATATCTGCCGCGCCCCGGTTAGTTCTACTTTGTTAAATCCAAGTATCGCATAAGTAGTTGATTTAATTCATACTATAAATATTTTTTTAATCTAGTATATCTCAATAGTGCATTTC
>SBAV01000048.1 GCA_005239965.1 Methylobacter tundripaludum | reverse complement strand
GTACGATTTTACCCTAACCCATTCGCCGGGCTGAAGGTTGAGGTTGGCCGTTGGCGTAGGCTGGCCTTCAGGTATCTTGCCAGGTTTTCGAGGATGGGGGCCCCATAGAAAATCGAAAGTATTATAAAACCAGTAAAGAAGACGACCCAGACCTATGTGGGTGCGCATCCGGCTGATGGTCGAGAAGGCACCGTAAACAAATCCCTTTAACAAACGACCTAGGCTGGCATTCCCAGAAAAATAGTCTTCCAGGTATTGCCTTATATCCCACCAGGAAAGCGGTTGGGTGAAATCGGGTATTTCAGTTCCCTGGCAGGTATAAATGGTTTCATTGTGTTCATTTAAACTGTGTGTGGCGGCATACACATCCACCTCGGTGCAAGCGGCTTCGTTGATGGATAAAGGCTGCTGTAAGGCGCGGTTTTTTTCACCAATGTACGTCAACCAATTTTCTTTCCAATAAATCAGGCAGGTATGCTGGCAACCACCATAAGCGGCGCCATCACAGCGAAGATCAAGATGAATGCTGTTGGGTAGCCGTCTGGATTTCATCGTATACACAAAATCACAGGTTTTATGCGCCCGTTTATACACCTGAAATCTTTTACCGCAATATTGAAACATTTGTGGCATGAAAGGGAGGCCTTCCAACCGTCCCATTTTGTCAAGTGTCCCTAGTATTTCTTCCTTGCTTCGTACTTCTACCCAATCGCCAACCTGTAAATTCATAATGGTTCCTTTTTTAAAAAAATATCAGATGGTTATTTTTCGGCAGTAAAAACCCTCGGCATAATTTTCGGCTGCATTGCATTCAATACCCCTCAGCCTGAGTAATGAGAAGAAAGCATCTTTGCTAAACCAGCGGTGGCTGGCTTGCGATTTAAAAGACTCAAGAATCTGGGCCACTTTCTTCTGGCATGTTTTATCATCCAATTGAACGAAAAAATTTGGATGACCCAAGTCACCGTCGTATTTCATAATTTCATATTCAAGTATGAGATGGTCCCTGAAGGTATTCCAGGTCAGCTCTGAAATCAGTCGATGATCCTGATGCAGGTCATGACGGTAATGGGTAAAAATAATATCGGGATCAATGGCGTGTTTTAGGTTTTCAAAAAACTTTTTTATCTCTTCACCCACATAAGGGAAAAAACCATCCTTGAAATTTTCTACGATAATATTTTTTTTAGGACTATGAATTAAAAATTTATTGGCGCTATCAATGGCTTCTGCATTTCTAACGCTGTTTGAACTGAAAACAATCCAGTGTATTTCAACCCGGGTATATTCAGATAAAAGCCGTAATATCGTGCCCCCACAACCGATTTCTATATCATCACTGTGGGCACCTAAGCACAGTATTGTGAGAGGGGCATCATTTTTGGGCAAAATGCCAACTGTTTGCATTCCATTGTCCTTTAAAAAACGGGCTCATTGTTTTTTCCAAACTTCCCAGGGGGCATTTCTGTTCTCATACATTTCATTGAGTTCCTTTTGTTCTTTAAACGTGTCCATACAATGCCAAAACTTATCATACTTGTATCCCATTAACTTGTTTTCATTAATGAGGCGTTCAAAGGGTTCACAGACAAGCTCCTCGCCTTCCATCATGTACTGAAACAGGTCTTTTCTAAAGACAAAATATCCCCCGTTAATAATAAAATTGGTGTCTTTGACAAATTCTATTTTTTCAACCCTGTCGGTATCGGTAAGCGTTACCACTGAAAAGCTTTGTGAAGGTTTAACGCAAAGAAAAGAAGCCACTTTTCCGCTTTGTTTAAAAGCGTCGATCATTTCAGGTAGCGGCAAATCAGATAGTCCGTCAGAGTAATTGGCTAAAAAATAGTCTTCACCTTCTAAGTATTTCTCAACGGCTTTTAATCGTTGCCCAATGTTTGACTTTATCCCCGTATCTACGCAGGTAATTGTCCAATCTGAAATATCGCTTTGTTGTAGGGTGATATCCTTGCAGCCATTGGATAAAGTAAAGTCATTGGTGACGCATTCATTATAGTTAAGGAAGAATTCCTTGATGGCATCGGCTCTATAACCCAGGCACAAGATGAAATCTTTATGTCCATAATAGGCATAATATTTCATAACATGCCAAAGTATGGGTCTGTAGCCTATATTGACCATGGGCTTAGGAAGTTCACCAGAATGATCTCGCAATCGAGTTCCAAGCCCTCCGCAAAATAGTACAACTTTCATGTAAATTGACTCCAGCAACAAGTTAACGCATCCATCGCAATGCTGTCTTTCTAGTTCACAACAACTATATTCAGATCGCCTACCCAAAAACTGAACTATGGTGAGTCAGTCACTGCGGATTTCCATTTAACACGAAACACAGCAAAGTAGGAAAAGCTATTCCACAAATAGACACTTAACACGATAAGTGAGGCGACAAGATTTTGAAGGTCAATTTTATACATATGCGAATATTCATAACAATACGTATAAGTACCTATTGTGGATTTACGTTTCTTTGATATTTAATAACCGCCAAGTAGGTGGCTGATGCCTGTTAGTATGTTTCCAGAACGATAGCGTGCTTATCCGGTTTATACACCGTCAGGAAAGAGCCGCTGGAACTCTGGAAGAGAGCGCGGAAACGGGAGGTCGTCGTGTTGAAGGATATCCATTTGCATAAGCTGAAATCATACCATCGGCCTTTTGGTGTATCAACCGGATAAGCACGAACGATAGAAACATAATACTGATAGCTTTTGTCACTGCGCATATATTCCACTCACAATGACAAGGATTAGCCATGAAACTGATACAAAATATAGCCGCACTGCTCGGATGTTGCCTGATGGCAGCATCTTATGCGGAAAATGGGCCGCTTACTTTTAGTGGGACTTTCCCCTATAGCCGCGAACCCAGCCTGAGCAACAACACCTACTGGGGAACAAGTTTAACGGAAGGTAGTTACGGAAGGCAGTTAGTCAATTTTATACCTGGGGTTAGTGGCGAAAGCGCGATTTCCTATCCAGAATCGTTTATCCCCAATCTTAAACCCAAAGGGAGTAATGTGGCCTTCGGTGTTGACGGTTATGTAGAAAAGCAATGGCCACTTTCAGAGGGGGGCGTTTTATATACAACACAAATTGGTGGTTACAATTATTTGTTTAAACTCAAATATCATCCTGCTACCAATACCTATTCCGTGGGCAATAACCCCCCCGCCTTTGACAATAAGCAAGCAGTAATGAACATGGGCGAGCGAGATGGCAGCGGCCCGCAAGCGGATATTCGTGTTTTGCATCAACGTTCTGTATTAGTGGCAACTATCGATAAAGGTACCGCGACTGAACATACAGAACTGTTTTATGGGGAATACAACATCAGTAAGGCTCAGCCGTGGGTGGCATTATGGAAATCCACTAATATGGGCGACACCTGGTCTAAGGTCATTGAGTGGAATACGGTGGGGCATCAAACGCGCCATATTCATGGTGTTGTGCAAAATCCCTACAATGGCTGGGTTTATATTTTGTTCGGTGACGCTGATTCAGAAGCGGGCATTGTTGCCTGGGATGGTAAGTCAGCGCCGCCACCCGACAATACCCCGATCAGTCAAATGGGAAATTATCCTGGTTGGAAATCTGTTAGCGGCTCACAACGGGTGAGAGGAGGGGATTTAATATTTACTCCGCCGCCCCCTGATGGGAATGGTAAATGTATCTGGATTCCTGACGTCGATGTCCTTAATTCCGGAGAAATTCTGTATGGCCAGCGTGCCAATTATGATTTGACCGGCCTGGAAGCGACTAGCCCGGTTCCTTTCATCAATGGTATTCCTGCGATCATTGGAGCACGTAGCCCCAACGGTAATATTTACTGGTCGTCATTTAGAATATCAACGGCAGCTGAAAGAAAGTTGCATATCTGGAAATCAACCGATTCCGGTCTAAATTGGGCACTGGCTGCCAAAGCGGATGTGTACACTGACTGGACGAGCGTGCCTCAAAACCTCTATGTCCGTTACAGTGCAGCCACTGCAAGTAGCGGTACTGATTATTTATACCTCACTGGACGTGATCTTGAGTTTGTTAACGGAGGGTCAAAACGGGGCAGTACGGCTGTTTTTAACAATCCTATTGATAATGCCCAACCTCTACCCGTTACCAGTCCTGATATGCTAACAATGCTGCCAGGACAAACCAAGGAAGTCAGGATTACGGATAACGATACCAATGTTGCTGGCAGTACTGTATTAATTGTAACGCCAGCCGGTAATGGTGTGATGAACGCAACCAGTCCAGGCGTTTATGCTTATACCCCAAATCCGGGTTTTGCAGGAGAAGACAGCTTCACTTATGCCTTACAAAATACAGCCGGCACGTCTAACGTATCGAAGGTCACGATTTATGTAAACGCTGCCCAAAATGACAGTTATTCTGCAATTGCCAATTCGTCCCGAACTCAAACGATTAGCATATCGGCAACAAATGGGGTAGGTAAAAATGATCTGCCAGCAGGTGTTGTAGGGCGTACGTTTGCCGTTGTGAATGGCATAAGGCGGATCAGTGGTACTGGTAATGCTCTCATTCCGTTAAGTTTTAATAACAACGATGGTTCGTTTAGTTACACCCTGACAGCACCGTCTTCTGCCAATTCAAGTTCAAAAAGACGAAACTCAAAGCTTGGAACCTACCAGTTTAGCTACTCCATGACTTTAAATGGTGTAACAACACCGTCCGCAACAGCAACAATCACTGTCAATTGAAGCAAAACTCAAGCCGTGCAGTTCAAGCTGCTGCGGCTTTGTTTCGGGTTAAATTTGTTTAAATAACAACAACTGGCACAAACTAAAGGATTAATTATGAAATCGATACATATTATGGCTACTGTACTTGGCCTTTGCCCGATGGCACAAGCCTACTCGGAAGAAGTGTTTACGGCCCTGGCTCCCGAAGCAAGAAGTTATGAATACCCTGGTACTGCTACCAGTGGTACGGACTCTTGGGGCACCAGTCAAACCAATAGCGATGAGGACGGTTGGCAAGTCGTGCGTTTTCATGTCAATGCAAATGGCAGTATTACTCAAACACCTTATCTAAATTCTTTTATCCCCGATCTCAAACCAAAACAGGGTGGCGCGACTCACGGTTCTCTGGGATTAAGCGGTAATGTTGAACAGGTATGGCCACTGCAAGGTGGTATAGTTTTATTTACTACCGAAACTAATTACAACTATTTATATAAACTTAACACCGCCACCGGTACGGTAGGTAATAACCCGCCAAACTATGACAACAAACAGGCAGTGATGAACATGGGTGAGCGGAACAATGTACCGCAAGCGGACATTCGAGCACTGCATCATCGCTCTTTGCTGGAATCTAATATTACCGCTCCCAACGGCTCTAAGGTGCTGTTTTATGGGGAGTACAATATTAGCGATCAAGAACACGTTGGGCTGTGGAAATCTACCGATACCGGCACCACCTGGTCGAAAGTTATCGAATGGAACACGGTAGGGCATCAAACGCGCCATATCCATGGTGTCGTGCAAAATCCTTACAACAACTGGATTTATATTTTGTTCGGCGATGATGATACAGAGTCCGCCATTGTTGCGTGGGATGGTGTATCTGCTGCACCGCCCAGTAATACGTCACTCGATCAAATCGGCGCTAAAAAAGCGAATGGCCAGCCCATGTACCCTGGCTGGAAATCCATTGCCGGTTCACAAGGCGTCAGAACCGGAGATCTGGTTTTTACCCCACCGCCACCCAATGGCAATGGTAAATGCGTCTGGATTCCTGATGTGGATAGTCTTAATCCGGGGGAAAAATTGTATGGTCAACGGGCTAATTATGATTTGACCGGCTTGGAAACTACGGGGGAGATTCCTTACGCAAATGATTTTCCTCCCATTTTAGGGGCTAGAAGCAATACGGGCAATATTTATTGGGCATCTTTTAGAATCGAAGGCCCCGCTGAGAAAAAAATTCGCCTCTGGAAATCAATTGATAATGGCTTAAATTGGATGTTGGCCGGAAAGGCAACTATGTACACCGATTGGACAATAATGCCGCAAAATTTACGGGCCTATGGAACCACCACGGCCAGTGAGATTACCGATTATCTCAGCATCAATGGACGCGACCTTGAGTTTGTTCCAAATGGTGAAAGGGCGGGAAGTACGGCTAAATTTTCCAGTAAAACCATTCTGGCCACAGGTGGGCTCCCCGTCACCAATCCTGATACAGCGGCAACGCCTAAAGGGCAAACTGTTCAAATTAATTTAACGGCCAACGACACTAATGTGGGTACGAGCATTGTCAACATTGTCAATTACCCTGATTTTGGTAATGTTGCGTTTGTGGGAACGTCCAAGACGCTTATTGCTTACACGCCCAATACAGGTTTTACCGGGCAGGACACGTTTACCTACAACCTGAAAAATGCTTCAGGTACATCCAATACGTCGACTGTCACGATCACTGTAACAAGCACAGGCGGCACTGTTCCTGTTACCAATCCCGACACGGCCACAACGCCGAAAGGGCAGTCAGTACAAATTAATTTGACGGCTAACGATACCAATGTAGGCACTAGTACGCTTAACATCGCTAGTAACCCTGGACATGGTAATGTCGTTGTAGGGGCCAACAACGTGGTTACTTATACACCTGCGGTCGGTTTTGTTGGGCAAGATACATTTACCTACAATTTGAGCAATACCTCAGGCACGTCTAACACATCAACCGTCACGGTCACCGTAACAGACACGTCCACCACACTTCCCGTTGCTAATCCCGATGTGATGACAACTCCGAGAAACCAACCGGTAACGCTCAATTTAACCAGTAACGACACTAATGTGGGTACGAGCACGGTAAATATTGTCGGGTATCCAGACTATGGCAATGTGGCCTATAGTGACAGTACCAGAAAATCCATTACCTACACACCTAATACTGGTTTTTCAGGCCAAGACAGTTTTACCTACAACCTGAAAAGCTCATCCGGCACGTCTAACACGGCAACAGTTGCCATAACTGTCCAATAAACCTAGCCTTAAACCTAGGCTGCGCGGCGCAAGCTGTCGCGGCTTGGGTGAGTATTAAAATAGTCACTTCTGAAACACAAACCGGTTCACAGCAAGGCATTGCAACAGTACTGGTCGTTGTTGGTAAAACATAATTCAAAAACAACTGAATACACGTAAGCATAGGTAAATATACCTATTGTGCTGCTTATTTTATTTGCGGTATAACCCAACAAAGCGAATGGTGTTAGGTGCTAGCCGCTTTCTTTATGCAATCGTGGCACAGCAGCCAACACTTTCACTTTAAATGTTTTGTATTTAACAAAAAATGTGAAAGCCGTATTGATCACAGTTCTTTTGGGTTAAGAACGGTAATGAATATTACTCACGCAACACAAAGGATTAGTTATGAAACCGATACACATTATGGCGATGGCTATCGGCCTTTGCACAATAAGCCAGGTCTACGCAGGAGAGGTTTTTACTGCTTTGAGTACCGCCGCAGAAAGTCGGGAATACCGCGATGTTACGGATGATGCGACTGATTCTTGGGGTACAGTTCAAACCAATGATGACAATGGCGGTAGATTCCTGATGCTTTTCCACCTTAACAAGGATGGTAGCGTAACCCGGACGCCCTATGCCAATTCCTTAATCTCCGGCCTCAAACCGAAAGGGAGTGAAATTGTTCACGGCTTGAACGGTTCTGACGGTTATATTGAACAGGTATGGCCATTGCAAGATGGGACTGTTTTATTCAGCACAGACATTTATCCTGGCGGCTACAGTTATTTATACAAGCTCAACACAGCCACAGGAACCGTAGGTAACAATGCGCCAGATTATAACAACAAGCAGGCCGTGATGAATCTGGGCGAGCGGGGCAAAGTGCCACAGGCTGATATCCGTGCTTTGCATCATCGCTCCTTGCTGGAAACTGATATGCCCAATAAGGCCAGCGCATTGTATTATGGAGAATTTAATACCAGCGATATAGACGACCGGGTCGCCTTGTGGAAATCTACAAACAAGGGCGACACCTGGTCGAAAGTGGTCGAATGGAATACGGTAGGCCATCAGACACGCTACATTTATGGCGTCGTGCAAAACCCTTACAATGGTTGGATTTATATCCTGTTTGGCGATGCGGACGAAGAATCTGCAATTGTTGCCTGGGATGGTGTTTCAGCGCCACCGCCTGATAATACGCCGCTCGATAAAATGGGAAAGTATCCGGGCTGGAAATCTATTGCGGGCTCAAAAAGAGTAAGGACGGGGGATTTGCTGTTTACTCCGCCACCCAATGGCAAATGTGTTTGGATTCCTGATGTGGATAGTCTTAATCCCGGAGAAAATCTTTATGGCCAGCAGGCTAATTATGATTTGACCGGTTTGAAAGCGACCGGCGTAGTTCCTTTCGCCAAGGGTATTCCACCCATACTGGGCGCCCGGAGTAATACGGGCAGCATTTATTGGCTATCTTACAGGGATCAAAGTGCAAAAGAAAAAAAAGTTTACCTCTGGAAATCGATTGATTCCGGCTTAAATTGGTTGCTGGCGTCCAAGGTTGATGTCTATACCGATTGGACAGCCGTACCCCAAAATTTACGCGTACAGGGAAAAATCATGGAAAGTGTCACCACTGATTACCTGACCATCAATGGACGTGATCTTGAGTTTGTTGCCAATGGCCAAAAACAGGGGAGTTCCGCTCTTTTTTCGAGTACCACACTCTATTCTAAGCGCCCACCGGTGACAGAGCCTGACACAATGACGATTCTGCGAGGTTCGAGCAAGGTATTCGATTTAGCTAAAAACGACTCGGCTATCGAAGGTAGTACGACAACCATTATCGATTTACCTGAGCATGGTTCTGTGCTCGCATCCTGTTGCGGCAAGGCTCAGTACAGCCCCGACCCTGGTTTTGCAGGCGAAGACAGCTTTAGTTACGCGTTGCAAAATGCCTCGGGTACGTCAAACACCGCGAAAGTTACGGTCTATGTTATTGATGCCAAAAACGACACTTATAATGCGACCTCTAATACCGCCAACATACAATCTGTTAGCGTGACGACAGCAACTGGCGTCGGTAAAAATGACCTTCCCGGAAATGTTGCCAAGCGCAAGTTTGCCCTTGTAAGTCGTATAAAACGCATAGCGGGTTCCGGTAAGGGGGGGATTGCGCTGAAATTCAATACCAACAATGGCTCGTTCAGTTACACGTTGCAGGCACCGAACACAGCCGTAACTAAAGTACAAAGACAAGCCGCCAAACGTGGAACTTACCAATTTAGCTATGCAATGACTCTAAACGGCGTAACGACGCCTGCTGCAAAAGTAAACATTATTGTCAAGTAATCGATGTTAAGCACGCCAGGCGTGATTGGATATGTTTAAAAGTGCGGGAATTGGGTCAAATACATCCAATCTTAAGGCTGCGGTAATTATTCAGTCCCCCTCTTTGAAAAGGAGGGGTTAGGGGAGGTTTTATGACAAAATCCCCCTCAAATCCCCTTTTCAAGGGGGAGGTGAATAAGTACAGGCCGCGATAGCACAAGCTGTCGCGGCACTCAAACAGTTAACGTTGGATATTTTGGTACAATTCAATATATTGCTTGGCACTTTGTTGCCATGAAAAATCAGCAGCCATAGCATTCTTTTGTATGTCCGCCCACACATCACCCAAATTGTACAACAACAAGGCACGCTTAATGGCTTCCATAAGAGCGCTGGCATTGGCATCGTTGAATATGATACCGGTTGCGGTATGGTTGGCAATGGTTTCCGGGGTGCTATCAACAACAGTATCGGCTAAGCCACCCGTTTTTCTGACAATTGGAATCGTGCCATAACGTTGGCTGTACATTTGATTGAGGCCGCACGGTTCAAATCGTGACGGCATCAAAAACATATCCGCACCGCCTTCTATCAGGTGGGCAAGCCCTTCATCATAACCAATGCTGACAGCTATTTTAGTGGGGTAAACATGCGTCAGGTTTTGTAACCGTTGCTCAAAGCTTTTATCGCCATTGCCCAGCAATACAAACTGCACGGGCATAGCCAACAGCTCAGGCAGGCAGGCGATGATTAAATCGATACCTTTTTGTTCTACCAACCGGCCGATTAAACCCAAAACGGGGATATTATTATCGACAGGCAGTGCCATGCGTCTTTGTAATTCGGCTTTATTGTGTTGCTTGTCGCCCAGTGATGCACGGCTGTAATGATGGGCAATATAGGCATCGGTTTCAGGATTCCACTGGTCAAGATCAATGCCATTGATGATGCCGCCTAAATATTCGTTACGATGTATTAATAAACCCTCAAGCCCGTAGCCATAAGCCGCTGTTTGAATTTCCAGGGCGTAAGTGGGGCTGACGGTGGTAATGCGATCGGCATAAACCAGGCCACCTTTAATAAATGACAACATGTTATGAAATTCCAGTCCTTCTGGATGCCATAACTGCCCTGGAAGATTCAATGAAGTTAGCACACTGGTAGGAAATAAACCCTGATAAGCCATATTGTGGATAGTGAAAACAGAGGCAGGGCGGTCATATTCAAGTGACAGTAAGGCTGGCACTAACCCGCTTTGCCAGTCATTGCAATGGACAACATCGGCTTTCCAGTTCAGGTGCGCCCTGTTCATGGCCACTTCGACGGCAATACGGCACAACAAGGAAAAACGTTCAGCATTGTTAGGCCAGGGATTCCCTTGTGCGTCAACATAAGGATTGCCCGGTTGGTGGTAAAATTCGGGGTAATCAATCAACCAAACGGTAACGCGACTATCCGGCATTTGCGTTTCAAGGATGTTGACATCACGATTGTCAACACGCAGAGAGCAACGGTAATGAATGTCGCCAAACGTTTTTATGTCTTGATAACGGGGTATGATAATTTTTATATCTTGTGATAATTCCGCCAATGCCTTAGGTAAACTGCCAGAAACATCGGCAAGTCCGCCAGTTTTAATGAATGGGTGTGCTTCGCTGGTAACAAAAAGTATTTTTTTCATATTATTTTTATAGTTGTTTGCAAACGCATTATTTAAAAAATAACTCACTTGGAAGGAGCTTTCAATTTCATTTTAACTGTACTTTATACAAGATATCGAATTCTAGTTGAGATGTCGCCAGTTTTTGGTAACCCTAATTGTAAACATATTGTAATATTAGAGCTTTAATAATTTGTTTACGAACAGCTAAAATCACCGGCTCAGCTTGCTGGTAACGAAGAATAATTATTTCTACACCTGTAAATTAAGGAAAATAGTTGTCTATTAGGCAACGCACAAAAAAATATGAAAAAAAAACAATACGAATTAAAGCCTGGAACACCCTATCCATCGGGTTCCAAATTTAGTGAAGGGGGAATTAATTTTTCTATTTTTAGCCGACACGCTACCCATGTGGAGTTGTTGCTATTCGATACGGCAGACAGCGATACTCCTTTTCAGGTTGTTGAATTACAAAAAGAAATCAACCGAACTTTTTTCTCCTGGCATGTTTATGTGCTCGGATTGCCTGTGGGTACCTGGTATTCTTGGCGTATGGACGGACCCCATAACATGCGCGAATCGGGACTGCATTTTGACAAAAATAAGCATCTGATCGATCCTTGGGCGCGTGCCATCAGCCATAAAAACTGGAATCGCGCCGCTGCTTGCCGTCCGGGCGATAATGGCGCTATCGCCATGCGCTGCGTCGTTGTTGATGACAGCTATGACTGGGAAGGTGAAACACCGCTGCGTATCAGCAGTGAAAAATCCATTATTTATGAACTGCATGTTGGGGGGTTTACCAAGCATCCGTCTTCAAACGTCACTCATCCTGGCACATTTGCAGGACTGATTGAAAAAATCCCCTATTTGCAAAGTTTAGGTATCACCCATGTCGAATTATTGCCGGTTATGGCTTTTGATGAGCAGGATGCGCCTAAATCGACTGCTGAATTGGGATTAAAAAATTACTGGGGATACAGCCCGCACAGTTTTTTTAGCCCGCATCCAGGCTATTGCGTGACACCCGAACAGGGAACGCACCTTCGGGAGTTTCGCGACCTGGTCAAGGCACTGCACAAAGCCAAGATAGCCATCATCATGGACGTGGTTTTCAACCATACCTCGGAATCAGGCGTTGAT
>SBAV01000471.1 GCA_005239965.1 Methylobacter tundripaludum | reverse complement strand
CGGACAAAAAAGCCAAGCCCAACCACGAAAACCCAACAAACAAAGGACTCGCGGCTTACACCGTATGCGCCACACAAACATAAAGCTTACTGAACAATCCAGAAAGCATACGGTGTAAACGCATCCAGCTGCACAGCACCACTGAATTTTCCGCTAAACCCAAACTGGCTTAACTGGCACAGAAGATAACATCACGGCTTTACTAACCCTTTTACGAACAAAAACCCACCAATCGTTTGTGTAACGATAACACGCAAAACGCCCAAAACGGGTAGCACCTTATAACGTTAAGCTAACGGGCTGGCCGTTTCCAGGGGAACAAGCAAAGCCACAGAAGCTGATTTAATTACAAAATTTCAAAATGGCCACGATACGGCCAGTCCCTGTTGAGCGAAATGTTATGCTGCATAAACTGTGCATGGTAGCTAAAACAACACCAAACACCACGACTATACAATTTCTCTACTGAGAAGCTGAGAAAAATCGTTAATTGAAAGTAATGGAGATGTTTTATGAATCATTCGATGACAATTTGCACACAGTAATGAAAGGTCATTAATTCTAGTTTTTATTTCTGACATAGCTTTTGACAACGGAACAATGTGATGAGTCTCAAAAGCTCCACTGCTAATTGCTGGAGGTAGATTCTGTGAGCTAAAACCGCAGGCTTCACAAACTAGCCACCCATTTTTTTCAATAGCTTCGCTCTTTTTTAATGCCGAAAGGTATTGACTACGCTCACGAACTAAATGCTGACGAAGTGAAATGTTTCCTTCGATAGCAAATTGATCATCTACATTTAATGACAGTGAAGCTAAATAAGCATCATCAACCTCTTGGAGGAATAGAACTCCTACTGCATCCGTTCTGCGATTAGAATAAGCAAAAATATCATCAGGATTTGTTGAAAACTCAACGGCTTTAAATTTACCAGCAAACTCCCATTTATTTGTGGCTTTTTTCAAGAATACAGGAATAACGCCTTGTTCATTTGCTAGTTTCAATGCAGTTGCCACAACAATTGGGCCATTTCCAACATCTATTTCGCGTGGTGCTCGCTTATTTAGATTGGCATCAAAGCAACCGCAAACAACTATTCCATTTTTGGTCGGTAAATAGCTTTGCTTGCTTCCACCAAGACGCTGATGAATTTCATCGCGTGTGAGAATTTCACCAATAGAAAGAGAATAAGTTGCACTCATTGTTCAATAATCACTAAAAAGCATAACGTTGCGTTAAGGCGCTGGCCTTTAGGAAAATAAGCAAAGCCACCAGCGCCAATTAATATTAGATTTTTAAAATGGCCACAGTAAGGCCAGTCGCACTTGAACGCCCCGTTATGCTGCTAAATTATATAGTGTGGTCAAATTTGCTCTGAACAAGAATGCCAAACCAACTACAAAGCTGATATAACCAATTGTACTTCTACGAAACCGAAATTTTAGTTTGTGTACAGTGTATCAATAATAAGCTTTGTGTTATATTGCATCGCTTGTTGCGTTGTGTACACACCATGTCCAAAAACCTTTTTTAGAGCATAACCAAAATCCAAATCAATAAAGTTTGGGTTATCATCTCTATAATCAACTAAATAATTAATCGCGGTACTCATGTTTTTCGGTTTACGTCTGGAATTATCCGTAAGACTGTTTTGAAACTCTTGGGGATCATTTCCCTTGTCTCCAAGAATGTCGGATAGCTCATTTTCTATATTTTTCTCCGTAGGTAGCAATGTATCTGTACCTTCCACGCCCCATTGCTGCACATAATCACCATCTCGAACTTTATATACACCTAAAGAAGTGGTGGGTCTACGATAATTGATGACGCTCATTAAACGAAATTTAGGATAAGTTCCCCATTCATAACGAACTGGTGTGCCAAATGTGACAAAATCAAGATTGACTTTTTTTATCGCTGTGAGGTTGGCTTTTAGTTGAGTAATTGCCTTGCTATGTTCTTCCTTTGTACCTGCCTCTATAATCTTTCCTTGGTGGCGGTCAATAAACTCATAAAGCATACGCGCTTGTTGTCCGTCTGCTAGTAGATTAGTAAGCAAGGCAAACACTTGACCCGCATGACTATGACCTATTAATAGAATTCTGTCATCATCTTGAATTTGTCTGGTGTGAATCTGTTCAGCCAACGTTTCTATCAATTTAATAGCACCTTGGAGTCTGGCTTTATGGTTATTGCCACTTGACCACTCAAATCGGCTCGGTATAGCACCTAAGCAAATGCCATTGTCGATAAGTTGGCAAAAGTCGTTAACATAGCTTTCTGTGTAATTGCCTACGTCTCCAAGTACTTCGTCTTTTTGTTTTTTTACGGATCTTCCTAAATTCATGTTAAATCCCTTAAGGATTGAGACAAAACCTGAACCATCAGTCCCTACAAATGTACCATGCACAAAAAATACTTCTCGCACTCGATGGTCTTTCAATGCCTTTCCATAATTTAGCATTTCCTCTTTATTTGGAGAAGATGGATCATAATAAGGGCCTTTTTTGAAATCCTCAAGAGGGGCTGCAACAGAATCAACAAACATAAAACTTGCAGTTAGTATCAAGGCGATATATGAATTATTAAACATGGTTAATCTTCCTTCATTAATTGCAGAATTTGGAACTTTTTCATTAAAAACAAAAGCTTGATAGTTGGGCATAATGTAGAAATAAACTGTAACTGTCCGATACCGCAAGTGGTGAAAAATTAAACCCATAGCGATTAAAAAGCCAATCCGGTTTTAATAGTTAATGTTTGGTAGCTTGACACCGTGCTTCAAGACCGGGTGCGGTTGGGGAGTTTCGTCCACGAGCATCTTGTGCTCTCTCACATATTGACATTGGAGGCTTAGTATCAAGAGTACTACTAGTTCTTCTTCCGAACGTACCTACAGATGGACGTTTCGGCTTATTTGCCTCATTTGCTTCATTTTTTTTATCCAGAGCGTCTATTTTAGGATCAAGCTTCGCATCGTCCATTCCTGTTGGTGATTCAGGTTCTCTGAACAAAACATCTGGTCTTGATCCTTGGTCAAAACCACCCCCACTACTCTCGCACCCCACCTCAAGTTTAGGTGGGCAAGGCTCTGTAGTTTGCAGAGCATAACTATTAGGGATTGTAAATGCTATGAAGCCGACACTGAGCATAATAAGAATATGTAACATTTCGAAACTCCGAACTAGTCAAAAAAATATACCTATAGTTCCAATAATACAGTTATCTGTATAACTGGTTAACAGAGGCATAACGTAAAGCTAACCGGGCGCGGCACAGAAAGCTGAAAAACAAAACCGCCGTATAACCGCGCTCCGGTTGAGCGCCATGTTAGGCTAATCGATGGCAACGAAATGTTGCACTTCGAAATCACTCGGAACCTTTCCGAATTTGCCAAAAATTACAGAATGATTTGGATCTTTAAAGGCATCTTTCTTCTCTTCAAAGAATTTCTTGTCGTACCACGCGACACCGAAACTAATTGTGTATTCATAAACATAAACCAACTGCCAGTCATATCTTGGCCTATCAAGCTTGGCTAGTTGCTCATCTGATTCCTGAAGTGCTTTAATGCAAGCATCCAAATCTTCCTTATTATCGAACGTAATGGAAACCCTGGATATCGCAACAAGTTTCTTATCTCCGCGACGACTAAACTCTTCGCCTGCAGAAACTATTGTTATGTCGGATGGTTTTATAGTCATAAGTGATCTCCTTTATGTGGTTTAAAACTGCCTAACGCAACGCTAAGCGGGCTGCGCGTTTTTTATTTTAATGTGATTTTGCAAGACTTGAACCCATTTTGCTTCCCTCAAGGAAGTGCCTGCTTATCGTTTCGACTCTCATTTTGTGAGATCCGAACAAGAACTGCAGCTCGTTGTGCATACCCCGTTTGCGAGACTGCAACTTGCGTTTTCATCGCTGTTACAAGTCTTTGAGCACGTTGTATTCCCGTTGCTCACGGAGCAGTAATTCAAGCACGTCAAGAGCTTTTGGGAATCATCACCTGATTGCCTCGCCCAGCCGGTAATAGACTGGGTTGTCGAGGATGTGGGCGCCTTGGACTCTTTGGCATTCTCTGCGCCGATTGCAAAAGCGGACCATAGTGGCATCAGCAAAATACAGCAGACGCTTATTGCAGTAGTAAAAACTTTTACAGAGTAAATCATAGCGACTTTTGTCATTTTCATTGTTTCCTCACATGTACGCGCCCACTGGCTGTATGTCAGGCTAAGCTAGGGCGCGGATTGCATAGCCTAACGTAAAGCTAAGGGGCGCGTCTTTCACGGAAGATCAGCGAAGCCACCGAAACCGGAAAAATAACAAACCTCCAAAACCGCCCCGAAAAGGCGCGTCCCGCTTGAGCGACATGTTAGGCTAAGAAACATGATAAGGCCAAACTGCCACGGACAAAAAAGCTAAACTATACACCGGATGTTACCCAAACACTGGGCTCGCGGCTTGCATCGTGTGCGGCGAACCTGCGCCCAACCAAAAAACCGGAAGCCAGCCCGCGCATGATGCAAACGCACCCGACTGTGCAAACACCACTCAACTTAACGATGCCCCGCAAAAAACTTAAGCAGCGTACAAGACAATAACGTGCTTCATTTGCCAACTGCGTTCCGTACCGGAAAGACCAATACGCAAATAACCAGACAAGTGCCCCTTGTGGGTAAAACCCAGGAACGCCTAACGTTAAGCT
>SBAV01000050.1 GCA_005239965.1 Methylobacter tundripaludum | reverse complement strand
CATTATCGCGGTGAAGCGTTAACAGGTTTTGATGCCGTTATTACCATCAAAAGCAAAAACCAGCCCGATATTGAAGTGCGTTTGGATAGCCACCGTAACGACCAGTTCATGTGCGCGATTGCCATGCTGGAGAACATCGACAACCAGCTGCGTATCACCAAGCTGGTTGATTATTTTGGTGGCCATCAACAGATGGATTATGCCTATGGTTGGGGCTTGAATTATGTGGCGGGGAGTAAGTAGAAGTTGACCAGAAGCATATCCCCTACCCTTTACCACGCGTACGGGTACGGGTAGGTATCTGACCAGAGGGGTTTTGTTTGGCCGTTTCAAGTAATTTGAGACGGTTTTCAACAAATTCAATTATCATGCCGGCAATATCTTTACCGCAGACATCTTCAATACCCCGCAATCCCGGCGATGAATTCACTTCCATCACCACCGCGCCGTGATTGGAGCGCAACATATCTACCCCACACACATTAAGTCCCATGATTTTAGCGGCGCGCACTGCGGTAGAGCGCTCTTCAGGACTTAAACGCACCAGGGCAGCCGTACCGCCCCGATGCAGATTGGAACGAAATTCGCCTGGCGCGCCTTGACGCTTCATGGCCGCCACCACTTTATCGCCGACAACAAAACAGCGAATGTCACTGCCGTCGGCTTCCTTGATAAACTCCTGTACCATAATATTGGCATTGAGTCCCATAAACGCCTGTATCACGCTTTCGGCAGCATTGTGGGTTTCTGCCAGCACCACGCCGATACCCTGTGTGCCTTGCAACAATTTGATCACCAGCGGCGCACCGCCCACTTGGGCAATTAAATCGGCAATATCATCCGGATTGTGGGCAAAACCGGTCACCGGCAAGCCAATACCCTTACGTGCCAGCAGCTGTATTGAACGCAGCTTGTCCCGTGATCGGGATATGGCCACCGATTCGTTCAAAGGGAACACGTTCATCATTTCAAACTGCCGTAATACCGCCGTGCCATAAAAGGTCACGGAAGCACCAATACGCGGGATAACGGCATCAAAACCTGTTAACGCTTCACCGCGATAATGGATAGAAGGATTATGTGAGGTGATATTCATATAACAACGCAACACATCAAGCACCCGCACTTCATGCCCACGTGCCGTGGCGGCCTCAACCAGCCGGGCGGTCGAATACAATTTGGGATTACGGGACAGCATGGCAATTTTCATAAAATGTTCTTGGTTAATTTTAACAGGCACTGGTTATAATAATTTTTTTGTGCTTTCAGTACACATCACCATCACACCGGGTGATTCACAAGCTACGGCAAATAAACGCTCCAACGCATTCCTCCCAATACCGCGCTTTCACCGCCTTCCAGTTTACCGCCCAGAAGACCGATCAATTCAGCAACGACAGATACACCAATGCCATGACCATGTATATTTTCATCCGCACGCACGCCTCTTTTTAAAATTTCATTAAACTTGCCGACAGGAATGCCAGGGCCATCATCTTCGATCTGCAACATGACCGGAAAATCACGCCGCGCCTTGCGCTGATTCAGCAAAATACTCACTTTTACAGCTTTATGACACCATTTGCAGGCATTATCCATTAAATTACCGATAATTTCATAGACATCGCCTTCCTCGCAATAAATTTGGCACTGATCCGGGACAGCAATATCGAAAATAATGCTCTTGTCGATGTACACTTTGGTCAATGACAAACGTATTTTTTTGATGACATCGGCCAAATCCACCGACTTAATCGCATTATGCCCCCCTTTTGCAGCCGCCCTTTGCAACTGGTATTCGACAATTTTATTCATGCGCGAAATTTGCTCTTGCACCGTGTCTTTATTGTCACTAAACGATTCGGTACACCCTTGCAAAATAGCCAGCGGCGTTTTTAAGCTATGCGCAAGATCAGCCAGCGTATTGCGGTAACGCTCCAGATGCGCCCGTTCATGGTTGATAAACACATTCAGGTTACCGGCCAGCCCTTGCAGTTCTATGGGGTACTGGCCGTCCAGGTGGGTTTTTTTACCCTGTTCAATCGCCTCAAGATCCTGGGCGATAATACGCAAAGGCTTTAAGCTCCAGCGCAACAAGCTAAACTGAATAAACACCAGCACCATACCAATAATCAACAACCAGTATCTGAGTGTGGTTCTAAAGCGTTGCACCTGATCGGTTACGAACTGTGCATCTTCGGCGACAGTAAACACATATTCACGCTGAATGCCGGCAATATTTTTCCACACCACATCATAATGCAAGGCATAGCGTTTGTGGTTTTCCAGCAAAAAAGCCGATTTACCGGCTTTCAGTTTGGGGGGTTCAAGCATGTCCAAGCCTATGGCCGATGGCGAGCGCCACACCAGCCCTTTTTTAGGCTGTTGGATAAAGGCGTAAAGCCCAGAACCTGGATGGGTAAAGCGAGGCTCCGGCAAGCTGGCCGGCATTTTCAATTGTCCAGAGTTATTCAAATCAACAGAAGACAACAAGGCATAAACATGAATCTGAAGCCGTTCCTGTAATGCCTGTTCCGCACTCTCCCGGAAACTTTGCTCCAGTACCAGCGTCACCAAAGCAAAAAAGGCAATCAACACCAGCCCTTCGGAAACCAGCAGCCGGAAACTTAATGATTTAGCGCTCATCACTCAAATTGGTTTGAGCAATCAATGTCGTCATCAGCATGTACATTAAACAATGTTATCAGGAATTCTATAGCCACGGCCACGTAAAGTTTCAATTGGTTTTCGTGTGCCATCGGGATCCAGTTTTTTTCTGAGCCGCCCGATAAAAACCTCAATCACATTGCTGTCACGATCAAAATCTTCTTCGTAAATATGCGCGGTCAGTACTGATTTGGAAATCAACTGGCCTTTGTGGAACATCAAATACTCCAGCACCTTGTATTCATACGCAGTCAGTTCCAGTTTTTCATTGGAAACTAAAACCTCCTGGGTAACCGTATCCAGTTCGATATTGTCATGCGTTAACACCGGATGAGACAGCCCCATCGACCGGCGTAATAAGGCGTTAAGACGCGCCAGCAGCTCTTCGTAATGAAACGGCTTAACCAGATAATCATCAGCGCCCGCCTCCAGACCTTCGACTTTTTCCTGCCAGCGGCTTCTGGCGGTCAGGATAAGAATCGGTGCTGCCATTTTGGCTTTACGCAGGCGTTTAATCAACTCAATCCCGGAAAAATCCGGCAGGCCAATATCAATCACCGCCGCATCAATGGAATACTCGGTACCCATAAAATAGCCATCAGTGCCGTTATTGGCAACGTCAACCGCAAAAGCCCTTTCTTTCAAGTACTTGGCTATCTGCCCAGCGAGCGTTACCTCATCCTCAACAATAAGAATGCGCATATTAACTCCATGACATATACGGGTTACTACTAGCTGATAACTGCACCCGTTTTCGCATCAATTTTATAAAACTTTATCCAGCCATCTGATCCTAAGACTTTGATAATATGTATTTCTTTGCCGTCTATTATTTCGGTTGTCGCCCCCAGAACGGTGTTATTGGCAATGCTCAATATTTGCCGCGTCGCCTGATCCAGGCTCACACCCGTAAGCACCGCATTGCCTTCAGGGTAACCAGTACCAGAAACCAAAAAAAACAATGCAATAACTTTAATTAGGCTTTTCATAAAGATGTCCAGTTTAAGTGTATTTTCCTGCATCTCCCTGAATAAATTGATCCTGATTATCCAAACCAGGCAACCAAGGTAGTGTTTTTAATTCGGTAGCTTACAAAAACCGGTCTCAAAATAAAAAGCCGTACGACATTTATGCCGCCGAGAATACTTCCTGAGTTAATAACATATTAACTAAACTGCCTGAATCCAGACTGAATCATTACCGCAAAGTGATGCCTTTCGCAAGATCATTAATCGCATGCCCAAAAGAAGTCCCCAACTTACCGGCCAATTTGTCAAGCAAACGACTTTGTTCGGTAAAATCAACCAGTTTTTCAGCGCCAATGGCCTTAGCCACCGAATCTTGAGTCCCCACAGCATCGGCAACGCCCAGCTTGATGCTTTCTTCGCCCGTCCATACCAAACCGGAAAACATATCGGGGGTTTCTTTCAGCTTATTGCCTCTGCCACCCTTGACCGCAGCAATAAATTGCTGATGCACCTGATCGATTAAGCCTTGCATAAATTGATTTTCATCCGGCTTGGAGGGCGAAAAAGGATCCAGCATCGCTTTATGCGCCCCCGCAATGAGTAAACGACGCTCAACCCCCAGTTTTTGCATAATATCCACAAAGCCGAAGCCATCCATAATCACCCCTATGGAACCGACCAAACTGGAAGGATTAACGAAAATCTTGTCGCTGGCAGAAGCAATAAAATAACACCCGGAGGCGCAAATATCGCTCACCACCGTGTATATCGGCAGACCTGGATGTTCCTTTTTGATGGCTTTAATTTCTTCGTGTACGTAAGAAGACTGCACGGGACTACCACCAGGTGAATTGGCATGTAAAATAATGCCTTTGGTATGCTTGTCTTTTACGGCATCGCGCAGGCTTTGGATAATGCTGTCCGCATTTGCGGGCTGATCTTCGGCTATCATGCCAACGACACTGATGATAGCGGTGTGGTCATTGCCACTGCCCACATCGTTTTTAATTTTGGGGTACATAAGCACACCAAACACGGCCAGCAAGTACAAAAACATGAGCGATTTAAAAAAAATACTCCATCGTCTGGCTTTTTTTTGTTCGTTGATTGCTGCAAACGCCAATTTTTCAACAATTTCACGCTCCCACCCTGGTTTCTGGGCAAGATTCGAGTTAACCTGATTATCCTGTTGATTATCCATTCGCTGTTAAACCTAAATAAAATTCAGTAATTCCGTCGGCTGTTGTAAACAGGCCAACGGATTGTATTGTTGCAAAAAGTCCTCGGTATGCGAGCCGCATAACACGGCAACAGAGGCAATTTGGGCATTGATTGCCATTTGTAAATCATGCACGGAATCTCCCACCATCAAGGTGCGATGTTGAGCTATGTTAGTGTAGCCCATAATTTCGTGAAGCATTTTAGGGTCGGGTTTTGATGCCGTCTCATCTGCACACCGTGTCACACAAAAAAGATCTCGCGTACCGGTAGCCGTTAATGCCTTCTCCAGGCCTAATCTATTTTTGCCAGTCGCTACGGCCAACTGAAACCCCGACTGCTTAAGATGGAGCAGCATGTCATAAACCCCCGGAAAAAAATCATCCCGGCTTAACTGCTTGGAAAAATATTCCTGGCTGTAACACTCCACCAGTTTTTCCAAAGTGGCATTATCAGCTTCTGGAAACAATGTTTGCATGGCATGGTGTATGCTTAATCCAATGACATTTTTGGCCTCTTGGAGTTCAGGAATAAATTGCCCATACATTTGCCCGGCTTTTTGTAAACAATGGGCAATCCAGTCGATGGAATTAATGAGCGTCCCGTCCCAATCAAATATGATTAAATCAAATCGATTCTTCATGTTGTAGCAAGCTTTGTAATTGTTGTGGCAACGGCGCAGATATTTTTAGCAGGTCGCCAGTAGCAGGATGTTGAAATTTTAATGTTTCTGCGTGAAGAAACATACGGTTATAACCTTTATTTTTAAAGTTTTTGTTAATGTTATCCAGCCCGTAACGCTCATCGCCAACGATTGGGTGCCCCAATGATGCGGCATGAACGCGTATTTGATGCGTGCGTCCGGTTTTGGGTGACGCTTCCACCAAAGTGGCATCACGAAACAACTGCAAACGCCTAAATACCGTTTCCGCTTCTTTACCCGCTTGACTAATGGCAACCATACGTTCGCCGCCCTTGCTGATATTTTTAAGCAACGGTGCAGTAACCACCTGTTTTTTTTTTGCCCATTGCCCGGCTAACAAAGCGATATAGGTTTTTTGCACCTGATCAGTACGAAACAGCTCATGCAACCTGCGTAGCGCGCTACGTTTTTTGGCAATGATGAGGCAGCCGGAGGTATCTCGATCCAAACGATGCACCAGTTCCAAAAAATGCGCATCGGGCCGGATCTGCCGCAACGCTTCGATGATACCGGAATCAATGCCGCTGCCGCCGTGTACCGCATAACCTGCGGGTTTGTTTAAAATTAACAGGCCATCATCTTCAAATAAAATACCGTTCTGCAAAGCATCCCTTAAATTTTGCTTCACAAACACCACTTCGCCGGGCTCTGACAGGCGTATGGGCGGAATCCTGACAATATCGCCAACAACAAGACGGTATTTTACGTCTACACGGCCTTTATTCACCCTCACTTCACCTTTTCGGACTATCCTATAGATATGGCTTTTGGGTACGCCCTTCAAATGGGTGATTAAAAAATTATCCAGCCGCTGATCGCTGTGGTTATCGGTGACTTCGACCAGCTTGACTTGAGTTAGAGTGTTTTGATTTTCTGCATTCATAATGCAAATAATATCAGCATCTGCCCAGAATTGATTGTTTAAATTGATGTTAAGCGATAAGGTTGTTATATTAGTTGCGCCTACAACAAAACATATTAGCTCTACGCAATTTTTATACAAAGCGTATTTGAGCTACACAATGGGTGGCCTGTTCCTGTTATCGAATCACGCCATCATTGTAAGATTTTCGGGTTAGCGTTCGACCCATGACGAACGAGATACAAATCCTGTTTAAGACAGAATTTACAAGCAAGACTGACAAAAAGAATATTTATTTGCTTAGCTCAGCTAGGGCTGAATTAACCTGTTTTCAAACTAACAGGCTTAAAAGTGCCCAGATGACGGTCGCATCGCGCCGTAAAAACCTAAGTTGATTGTGTTATTGGCCATACACAGGGTTCTGTGTTGCATTATAAAAATCACAATGCGCCAAAACCAGTCCGAATCAGTAAATCTGATCATGGAGCAGGAAACTATAAGGATACAAAATGAAAAGAATGCTTATCAACGCTACGCAGGCTGAAGAACTGCGGGTCGCCTTGGTAGATGGTCAAAAACTTTACGACTTTGACATAGAAATACCTTCAAAAGAACAGAAAAAATCCAATATCTACAAAGGCATCATCACCCGCGTAGAACCCAGTCTGGAAGCCGCATTTATTAATTACGGTGCCGAAAAACACGGTTTTTTACCGTTTAAGGAAATCTCTCCGGCTTACAGGCAACAGCAAGAGCATGCTGAAAGCGATGGCCGTCGCCCAGGCATAAAAGACCTGATTAAAGAAGGCCAGGAAATTGTTGTCCAGATTGAAAAAGAAGAGCGTGGCAACAAAGGCGCAGCGCTAACCACTTACATCAGCCTGGCCGGCACTTATTTGGTGCTGATGCCCAATAATCCCAAAGCGGGCGGTATTTCACGGCGCATTGAAGGCGAAACCCGTGATGACTTACGGGAAGTCATGGGCAGCCTGGATATCCCAGAGAACATGGGGCTTATCGTCAGGACGGCCGGCTGCGGCAAAAGCGCCGAGGAATTGCAATGGGACCTAAACTACCTGGTGCAACTGTGGGAAGCCATAGAACGCTCCTGCAATGACCAAACCGCGCCGTTTCTGGTATTTCAAGAAAGCAACGTTATTATCCGTGCCCTGCGTGATCATTTGCGCGGCAATATCGATGAAATCCTCATCGACAACGAAGATGCCTTTGGTTTGGTACAAAACTTTTTAAAACAAGTGATGCCGCATTTTTTGCCCAAAGCGAAACTGTACCAGGACGTGGTACCGTTGTTCAACCGCTATCAGATCGAATCGCAAATTGAAGTCGCTTATGGCCGCGAAGTTTCTTTGCCGTCAGGTGGTTCCATTGTTATCGACCATACCGAAGCGTTAACGTCTATTGACATTAACTCGGCCCGCGCCACCAAAGGCAGCGACATTGAAGAAACCGCGCTCAACACCAATATTGAGGCCGCAGAAGAAATCGCCCGCCAACTCCGGCTGCGTGATCTCGGTGGGCTGTTTGTTATCGACTTCATCGACATGATGTCCAACAAAAACCAGCGTACCGTTGAAAATCATTTGCGTGATGCCCTTAAAATTGACCGTGCCCGTGTCCAGACCAGCCGTATTTCCCGCTTTGGCTTACTGGAAATGTCCAGGCAACGGATGCGCCCGTCCTTAGGCGACTCAACACAACTGCCTTGTCCGCGTTGTAAAGGCCAAGGCACTATCCGCAATGTCGAATCGGTGGCACTTTCTGTACTGCGCATTATTGAAGAAGAAGCCATGAAGAAAGGCACAGAGAAGGTAATTGCTCACTTGCCTATCGAATGCGCCACCTTTTTATTAAACGAAAAACGTAGCGCCATCGAACAAATCGAAAACCGCTTGAAAGTCGGCATCGTTATTTTGCCCAGCAGGCATTTGGAAACGCCGGCTTATGACATTGAGCGCATCAAGGAAAAAGAAAACGGCACTGAAAAAGCCAGTTACCTGCAAATAAAAGCCGAAGAAATTACCGTTCCTGAATTTGCGCAGCAAGTAAAACCTCGCGTTGAAAAACCGGTTATCAAAGAATTTTTACACGATTCGCCCGCCCCAGCGCCAATGCAACATAAAAACGAATCGGCTAGCCTGATTAAGCGTTTTTGGCACAAACTGGTAGGCACGTCCAAAGAATCGGCCAGCAACGATGCGTTTATTGAAATCACCGAACAAACTGCCGACATAGTTACCGAGCCTGTTTCTGCGGGCGAAACGCCTCAACCGGACAAAAATCGCAATAACAGACGCAATCAAAAAAATAAGCGCCAGAATGATCGCAGAGACCGTCCGGCT
>SBAV01000326.1 GCA_005239965.1 Methylobacter tundripaludum | reverse complement strand
GGACAAGGGCAAAAAACAAATCACGGCTATCCAGCGGCTTTACTGACGAAGCACTGTCCAGCCCCGAAAACACCGGCTGTAAGTTTGGATCAAATGGATGGTTTAGGGCTTTCATAATGGGGCTTGGTAATCAAATAATCATTAATCACCAACGCATCCAAACCAGTGGTTAAAAATACGGCGACCGCATCTTCCAGGCTGTGAATCAGCGGCTTGCCCATGACATTAAAGCTGGTGTTAAGCAGCATGGGCACTTGCGTGAGTTGATAAAAATGCTCGATCAACTCATAAAAACGCGGGTTCCATTCGCGCTTGACCGTTTGCAATCGTCCCGTACCGTCCACATGGCACACGGCAGCGACGCGATTTTGCATGGCGTCACGAATGTGCAAAGTTTTATCCATATACGGCGATTCATGGTAGTTATCAAAATAATCGCCAGCATACTCGTGCAACACCGAAGGCGCAAACGGCCTGAATTTTTCCCTGAATTTGACGTTCTGATTGATATGATCCTGCATATTGGCATGGCGTGAGTCTGCCAGTATGGAACGATTACCCAAAGCCCTGGGGCCAAATTCCGCCCTACCCTGCACCCAGGCAACCAGTTTGCCCTGTGCCAATAACTCAGCGGTAGCCTGACAAATGCTGTCGGGTAGCTGTTGTATAGCCAACGCGCCATTGTATTGGATAAGCCGCCCTATCGCCTCATCGTCTATTACCGAGCCCAAGTAAGGCGACAACAGTTTGGGAGGATGCCCATGCTGTGGATGGTCGTGATGATAAGCCAGCCACGCAGCCCCCAAAGCACAACCATCATCGGCAGGCGCTGGAGGAATATGCACATGCTTAAAAGCAGTACGCGCGGTTATTTGGCCATTGTAGGAAGAATTTAAGGCGCACCCGCCCGCTAATGCCAAGTTATCGCAACCGGCCACTGTGTGCAGATGATTCAACAAACCCGTCACCGCATCGCCAAAGAACGCTTGCCCCGTAAAAGCCAAATCAGCCGCCAAGGTTATCGGATCACCCTGCCGGTGTTTAAAGTCATCCAGTTTGGCCAATTTATCGAACACATTTTCTGAGACATGCCGACAATCAAAGCCGTCAATATGAACAGTTGCCGCCAAGACATCATAAAATGTTTGATTAAGCTGGCCATAAGGCGCCAAACCCATCACCTTCCATTCTTCACCTTTCAACCAGTCAAAGCCGCACAGCTCGGTTATTTTCATGTAATACAAGCCCAAACTTGCGCTGGCAATACCGCGTGTTTCATGGATGCGCTCCAATTTTCGGTTGGTATAACGGTAAAACGCCATAGCACCGTGTTCACCCCAGGAATCAATCACCGCACAAGCGGCTTGTTCAAAAGGGCTGCTGTAACAAGCGGCTGCCGCGTGGGTTAGATGATGATCGTAATCGACAAACGATAATGCACAGTGCGGATAGTATTCCTTGACGATACGCACCAGGTTAACACTGGAAGATTCGATGCTACTGCGCTGACAGGCCATCATGTGATGTAACTGATAATTTTGCAGCGGTGAACACAGTTTTTTAATCCCGGTTTTCAATAATCCTGGGGCTGATAAAAAACCCAGGCCAGACAGCAGGGTCTCATAAAGCGGACGTTTTTTGCGCCAGTTAATGGCAATAACTAATTGCGTGGGATTCGGACAATATTGCGCCAATAATTCCGGTAAACGAAACAATTGATCGGGTTCACAATTGAGCGCCCGCTTGTTCTGCAAATACCGCTCAGTGGCTTCCGCAAATAAAACTTCGCCATATTCATCGATAATAGCCAGCGCCGGATCGTGATAGGTCACCGATAAACCGATATAGTATTTACTCATCAGGGTTAACCTTTATAATTTTTATTATTGATGCTAGGTTTCGTCCACGAAAATCACGAAAAAAATGATCGTTTAATCCCCATTTTTGGCTACCAACTAACAAGGGACATCTGTAAGTAGGTAGCCCCATTTTTAGAGCCAGCATTAAAGTTTTTTTTTCGTGTCTTTCGTGCTTTCCGTGGACAATGCCTTCCTTAAGTGTGTATATAAAATCAGCAAAATAACCCATTACGGCATTGATATTTTAGGCGCAAAACCCATTGATTACCCAAGCAAATCTATCGCAACATTAGACTTTGTCAATGATAGCTTGATTATACAGCGTGTTTGTAACCGACATCGGTTGTAAAATCGGTTAAACTGAACACATACGTTTATAGCCGAAACAATCGCCATGACGAACAGCCTCACATCCTCTACACCACCTACGGTGGAAGTTATTGAACAGCAAGGACAACGCCGTATCAAGCTAGTCGGTTGCTGGGATTTGCGCAATGTAGCGGCGGCTGAGAAACTACGTCAAAAAATTAAAAGCTATGCCACGGACAAAAACAGCCATTGGGATCTGTATTCTATTGGCAAACTGGACAGTTCAACGGCATTGGTTTTGTGGCAGGCTTGGGGCGAAAAAATGCCGTCATCCTTAAGTATCAGGCCTCAGCATCAACCCCTTTTTGAACGCTGGCAAAACCAAAAGCCCCCTACACCGCAAGCAAAACATACGACTTTAAGCGCCCTATTAAACCATAGCTATGAACAACTACACGATGTTGGCGAACAGTTGCTCCATGGTGTGGTGTTATTAGGCCAGTTAATGTTGGATTTCATTTATCTGCTGCACAGCCCCAAAGCCATTCCCTGGGCGGAAATTTCCAACACGATTTATGATTCCGGCGTCAAAGCACTGGGCATCACCGCCCTGGTTGGGTTTCTGATTGGTATTGTATTAAGCTACTTGTCCGCACTCCAGCTAAAAATGTTTGGCGCGGAAATTTACATTATCGATATTTTAGGCATCAGCATTATCAGGGAACTTGGCCCCCTGCTCGCCGCAATTTTGGTGGCAGGCCGATCAGGATCAGCCATGACCGCACAAATCGGTATCATGCGCGTCACCGAAGAATTGGACGCCCTGTCAGCGATGGGCATATCCCATTCCTTACGATTGATTTTGCCCAAAGTTACCGCGCTCACCCTCGCCATGCCGCTACTCAGTGTCTGGACCAATGCCGCCGCACTTCTCGGCGGCATGCTTTCAGCCAAGCACAGCCTGGATATTGGTTTTCAACAGTTTTTTCTTAAATTGCCCGACACCATTCCTTTAGTGAATGTCTTTATAGGGCTGGGTAAAAGTGCAGTATTTGGCTTAATTATTGCCTTGGTCGCCTGTCATTTTGGCTTTCGCATCAAACCCAATACCGAAAGTTTGGGCGCTGAAACGACCAATTCTGTTGTCGCCGCCATTACGGGGGTGATTATGGCGGATGCCATGTTTGCGATCCTGTTTATGGGTGTAGGCATGCCATGACAGCACCATTGACAAATGATGACTACGCCATACGCATTGAGCATGTCTGGACACGCTTTGGTGATGCTGACAAAGATACGGACAAAACTGTCCATAAAGACATTAATCTTTGCCTTGATAAAAGCGAAATACTGGGCTTGGTAGGTGCATCCGGCTGCGGCAAAACAACCTTGTTGCGGGAAATCATTGGCTTGCACACGCCCAATGAAGGTGAAATTTATGTCATGGGGCAATCATTGCAACGCATTAACTCCGTTACACAACGAAAAGCCGCTTTGCAAAGCTGTGGCATACTGTTCCAAAAAGGTGCATTATTCAGTGCCTTAGATATTTTTGATAATATAGCCTTTCCGTTGCGCGAACTGGGATTTACGGATGATCCGTTGATTGAACGTCTGGTGTTCATGAAATTAGCCATGGTAGGATTAACCGAAAAAGATGCCAGCTTGAAACCCGCTGACTTATCCGGCGGCATGATTAAGCGGGTAGCGCTGGCCAGGGCGTTAATACTGGAACCTGATTTACTGTTACTGGACGAACCCACAGCAGGACTTGATCCTATCGCCAGCCAGGATTTTGTCGATTTGCTCCAGCAACTGCACCGAGAGCTTAATTTTACCGTTATTATGGTCACGCACGACTTGGATGTTTTAAGGGATCTGTGTACTAAAATAGCCGTGCTGGCAGAACAAAAGCTGATTGCTTTTGGGACATTAGCTTCGGTGTTGAAGCAGCAGCACCCGTTTATCCAGCAATTTTTTCACAATACCCGTGCTCAGCGTGTATTTCAGTATCAAGAGACGATTCATGGGTAAAACCAACCACGCCCTGGCTACAGGTTTATTTTTACTGGCCTTGGTAACCGCCACAGTTGCTGCCATTTACTGGATAGGCCATCTCGACCGCGAACGCGCTGTCTACGTGGTTTCCACACAGACTTCGGTATCCGGACTTAACCCCGAATCCACCGTATTTTTCCGGGGCATTCCTGTCGGAAAAGTTGTCAGTATCACTTTTGACCCCAACATCGCAGGCGCTATTCTGGTTGTCATTGAAGTCGATAAGGCGGTCATTTTAACCAAGGGCGTTTATGCGACGCTGCATTTAAAAGGTGTCACCGGTCTCAACCAGCTGGAGCTGGAAGATGACAATAAAATCCGCGATAAACTTCCACCGGGAGATAATCCTGCCACGCGCATACCTTTACGGCCTTCAATCACCGATAAACTGTTCGATTCCGGTGAGGTGCTGTTAAAAAAAGCCGATCATTTGATGATGCGCTTGAGTTCGATATTAAGTGATGAAAATGAAAAAAATATCGGCAGCATTCTGAGTAACTTGAAAAACTTGACCGACAAACTGAACGCCTTGCAAAAGAGCGTTGACAAGGCGCTGGTGGGCGTACCTGAACTCAGTGCTGATGCACGTAAAACCGTCAAACATTTTGATGATTTGTCGGCGGACACCCGTAAAACCCTCGCCCATATCAATGAATTGACCAGTGACTTGCGAGGCATCAGCAAGGAAGTCAAAAAGCTGAGCCAAAAAACCGGCACTTTTGTCGATAAGGCCGGTAACTTTATCGATAGCGGCACAACGACCAGTGACGCGCTGTCAGAGAGCACTTTACCTAAATTCAATATCTTGCTGGCTGACCTGCAATCTACCAGCCAACAGGTCAAACGCATTGCCATGATGCTGGAAAACAATCCGCAAGCCCTGTTACTGGGACCTAAACAACAATCGCCGGGGCCGGGCGAACCAGGCTATGAGGAATAACCATGACACCGATACGCTTTAGCTTGGCGCTGGTCATCGCACTAGCCATGACTGGCTGTGAAATCGCCCCCAAACAACCCGATGTACATGATTTTGGTTTACCGTTAACGTTCAGCGGTGTTAGCAACGCAAACACGCCAAACATCGACATCGATGCCCCAAAATGGATTTGGGATACGCGCATCCGTTACCGTTTGCTGTACAAATCGCCCACCAAAGTCAACTTCTATATGCTGGATCGCTGGATTGCGACTCCACCCGAACTTTTCAGGCAGCAGTTAATCACGCACAGTAAATTTTTACGTTATCCTTTGGCGATTAAATTCCTGGATTTTGAACAACAATTCCTTTCGGCCAAACAGGCGAAAGTAATTATGCGGATTTCAGTAACGGCCTTTTCGAACGACAATAAATCGCTTGCAACCCAGGAATTTTATTGGCAACACAACACCTTATCGCCGGATGGCAAGGGTGCGGTTGAAGCCTTTGCTGTTTTAGTGCGTAGCGCTATTAATGATATTGATAACTGGTTAGCAAATTTGCCAGCGCCTTAGCTTTACTCGTTAGCCTACAATTCGGTTGAATCTGTGATGCTGACCAAATTCCAAAATTCGAGAAGACATTATCATGGCTCGTAGCCCACTATTTCGAACACTGGTTCTCGCCCTGCAAACTGCTAGGCGGAAAAACCTGCAAGCACACGATTTGCCGCAGCCAATACCTTACAGTGCAAATCACTGGTCGCGACGAAAATTCCTCAAATCAACAGCAACCGTTGGTGCGGCCGGGCTAGCCAGCGGCTGCCTGTCTTTGCCTGCTGATACTGAAGCCGTAGCTGCCAGCCATAATATTGCCATTATAGGTTCTGGAATTGCTGGGTTGAACGCCGCTTACCAGCTCAAAAAAACCGGACATTCGGCCACGGTGTATGAAGCCAGCTCACGCATAGGCGGACGTATGCTTTCGGCTAACATGGGCAATGGCCTGATTGTTGATTTGGGCGCCGAACTCATCAATACTGACCATGCCGACATGTTGGCATTGGCAGAAGAATTACATATAACGTTGTTTAATAGGGTTCAAGATTCGGCAAAATACCCTTTCCCCAAGGAGGTTTATTTCTTCAACGGGATGCGTCGCAGCGAATCAGCCCTGGCTAATGATTTACGCCTCATCGCTGCGCAAATAACTTTGGATGCAGGATTGCTTGATAAGGATTGGAAAACTCATGCGCCGACATTTGATAAGCTTTCTGTCGCCGATTACCTGACTTTACATCAAGATAAGATCAAAAAGCCTTATGTTTTGGAATTACTTAAAGATGTTATGCGTACCGAATTTGGGGCAGAGCTGCATGAATCTTCGGCCATCCAGTTCATACAGGTGCTTCCTGTCATAAAGGGGCAAAATGTTGAATTATTGAGCTACAGCGATGAAGTTTATTCAGTTGTTGGCGGCAGTGCCACGATTACCGATGCACTGGGTGCAAAATTGGCAGGGCATATCTATCTGGGAATGAAACTGACCGCAATAAAAAAACAGGCCACAAAGTTTCAACTCACTTTTGCCAATAAGTCCACAGTTGATGCAGACACAGTGATTATTGCCATTCCTTTCTCCGCCCTGAGCGACGTTTTGATTGACGCACCGTTACCTATCCTGCTACGTCGTTTTATCACTGAAGCTAAATTGGGTTCTAACGAAAAAGTCATAGGCAGGTTCTCAAAACGTTTTTGGCGGCGCATGAATGGCTTTACCAATGCCGCTTGGGGCGATCTCGGTTTTTCTGAAGTATGGGATACCACACAACGGCAATCTTTGCGTACTGATGGTGCGCTTAATTTTTTCCTGGGCGGCAATCAGGCACGTCAGTTAGGCAACATTAAGGATGCCACTCAACTGGGCGAGCAATTCGTCTCTAAGCTCAATAAGTTTATTCCTGGCGCTACGGCTGCGGCTACAGGCCAATTTATTAAAACCGGTTGGACAAAGAACGCTTTAATAGGGGGAAGTTATGCCAATTACGCACCTGGGCAGTTAACCCGCTTTGGCAGTTTGTTTTGGGTTGAATCTGATACTCCGGCAGAACGCCAGCAAGTCAACGCCGGTAATTTGATATTTGCGGGTGAACATTTGAGCGATGCTTATTATGGCTTTATGAATGGTGGTGCGCAGACCGGGCGTTTGGCTGCGGGTTTGGCGATTAAAAAAATGGCAGCGGCGGCCTCAAATAATCTTTGATTAGGTTTATGTTTTACATAGTTTAAAAACCATCTGACGATTTTATTAGAGTGAATGCCACCCACCTAATTTAATTTCCCGCTCTAATCTGTAGATTAACAATAAATTGCAAGCACTCTTTTCATTATTACATTGCAGTTTATTATTAATCGATGTATCGTTTCTATAATTCATCATCACAAATTAAAGGAATGAGCAGATGGCTACCCAAACTATAGACCACAGCACCTTGTCGCGGCTGGTAGAAGCAGGCGCAATTTGTGCCGCCTCTGTTATTGGACAGGCAGATGGCTGGGCATTATCCGTTAAATACGGCGTGTCAGAGCGCTATCTCGCTGCACAGCGCAGTGGCAAATTACGTTTATTCCGCAAGTTGGAAACGGTGACGCTTTATCTTAAAAACCTTGGCATCAGCCATTTTGATGTGGACGCAAGTGGCTATGATGCAGCGATTAATAGCCAGCATAAACGCCCAGACCGTGCCGAAGCACTTAAACGGGCACATGAGGCCGCCGATCACGATGTGTGGTTTCGGCAACAGGTACAAGGTGCGCTGGAGTCATCCGAGCAAGCCAACGCGGTGTTTGTTAGCCATGATGTGGTAATGGGCAATTTAAAAGCGAAATTGGATGCACTTGCAACTGCTGTAGGAAACGGTGAGTAAGCTTTGCTGATTTTCTGGCTAGAAGCGGCTGAACTGGACGCTATCGGGATATTGGAATATATCGCGCAGGATAATATAACGGCGGCGTATGGTGTTTACGAGGCAATCCAGCAACAGGTTAGCCACTTGGCTGAACACCCAAAGCTGGGGCGTATTGGGCGTGTTAAAGGAACGCGGGAGTTGGTGGTTTCGGGAACGCCTTATATTGTGGCGTATCGGATTCAGGGTGAAATTATTCAAATTTTACGTGTTTTGCATGGTGCTCAGAAATGGGAAAGGCAGTTTTTGTCTTGAGTCGATATTGGTAACAAAGACCTTTAACAGCCGTGTATTGGTTCAGCGTGACTTGGACTTGGCTCTCTTATAAACTTAAGAGAAGTCGGAGTAATTATGCCAAAGAAAAACAAGTCATGGTCGTTAGAAGATAAGC
>SBAV01000245.1 GCA_005239965.1 Methylobacter tundripaludum | reverse complement strand
TGCATCGTGGCGCATGGCGCGTACTTTTTTCTTGTCGATGAGGCTTTCCTTGCTGGATTCATCGAGCATGTCATAAATTGCTTGCGGTATGCCGCCGGACTGCTTCACCACATGGGAAATGTACAAATCGGGCGACTCGATCAGAATAGCTTTGGCGATGATGTATTTTTTAACGATTTCACGAATCACCGACGCGGGTAACGGCTTGACGGTAAGCTCCTTCATTTTCCACCACAGCTTACGCACACGGGCTTTTTTCTCGGACGCACAGCCCACCACCTGGGCATGGTCGAATATCGCCAACCAGAACGCCATTTGGGTCGGTGTCAGCGAGGTCAGATCATCCACGGCAATCACCGGCTTATCGGGTGCGCGTGCCAGTGCCGGAATGATGGCATGGGTCAGATCGCGCATACTCATGCGGTTGACCTGGCTTTTCACTTCCTTCCAATCCACTTGTGTGCCTGGCAAGCCGTGGAATTTGGCGGGTAAATCCAGCTCTTGCGCGGTGATTAAATCCAAGTCCAACATTTGCCGCGCCATTTCCACAAACTGGCCTTTGGCCTGGTGGTCGCGTAGCAATATGAGCAAGGCAATATTGCTTTGCACTTCATCCAACGCCGCCCGTAACACCGCCGATTTACCGATGCCGACCGAACCAATCAGGATAACGTGCTTGCCTTTTTTGATCTCGGCCACCACATCAGCAACCAGATTGTCACGGCCTATTAAACCTACAATGTCGTCCATTCTAGCCTCCTAATGCGTCGTTGTGGCCTTGCAGGTAGGCCAGTAAGGTTTGCCATTCTGAACCGGCATATTTGGACAATTTGTAGCGTTGCGTCTTGGCCAGTACGTCTATTTTGGCAATCAGGGCATCTTCATCATTCACCTTGCCGCCAATTGCCCAAAGCTCATTCATTTCCGAGGAAAAGCCCTGGTTGATGCGCTGTTTCAGCCACGCGGCTTTTTCTTTCAGGAATTTACGGCGCACGTCGGATGCCGCTTGTTCGGCTTCCAGTGTCCGCAGTTGCGCCATGTCGGTGATGACTTTAGTGCTCAGGTCGTCGGTTTCCTTGGCTTCGGTGACTAATTTCAAGGCTTTCTCTCTGTCCTCTTGGATCGATGACAGTGGAATATTGATCTGTAGGCCGCCATACGCAGTGAAAGGCGTATCCCGAAAGTCGGTACCACCAAAGCCCAAACGACCGCTCAACGAGGTGTTGCGTAGCGCCCAGGTGACCGCATCCGGTTTGTCGTATGCTTTGGTAACGGTGTGCTGCGCTTGCAATATTGGGTTAGCTTGGTTAATAAACGTCAAAACCTTGTCATCTTCCCAGGCTTTTACTTGAAAAGGCAATAATATCGTTACAATTGTGATAGTTTGTATAATCATGTCTATACTTTGCGCTAACAAAGTTTTATTTTTGTTAGTCTTAAGTCTAGTTTATGAATCATCAAAAGTTAATGCAATGAATCTAAAAGAAGCAGAATTATTATTGGGGGCGGGGGCGTTGCAAACGCCGGTCATTAAAAAATACGCGGTTGATGGCGGCTGGGTGGTGGTGCTCAATGGCAAGCACAAGCTCAATGCCACACTGGAAACTGCACGGGGTGAGGTGCGGGTGTTCAAGCGCCTGGATGTGGCGGTGGAGCTGTTGTTTGGGTTGGGGGTGGGTAAGGTTGAGGTGGTGCGGTGAGCAGGGGCAACTATGAAACAAGAATGATGTTTGGTTGGCAAAAAAGTCTACTCACCCTATCCAGTTTGGCTTAATTTAGAATTAAATTGCCCGCATCTATACCACCTGTATATCCGACTAGTTTCACAACAGAAATATCATTAGTCTTGAAATCCCCTGCCGAAACAATAGTATTATTACCTGAAACAGTAACATTTATGCTCGGTTTATCATTGTCATCATCGTAAGGATTCAGAACACCAGGTGCAGTAAATGAATCAAGATAATTACGGCGATCTGATGTATTTCCATCAATTTGGGTAAAATCGAGCTTGTCATTTTTTTCAAATCCAAAAATCTGATCAACAAACTTCCCACCGCTATCGAAATCTACCTTTGGCTTTTGATTATCACCGGGAAACTGTTTTTCAACGATGCTCCAATCTTGGCTATATACAAATATATCGCTTCCGGCGCCACCATAAAGACTATCTGCACCTAGATCACCAGTGATCCTATCGTCACCTCCATTACCGTAAATAGTATCGTTTCCATCACCTCCGTCTATAATGTCACGAACATCAGTTGGATCATTAATTGAGCTTCCTCCATAAATAGTATCGTCCCCCATGCCTCCATTTATAGTATCAGAGCCGCTAGCACCATAAAGCTTATCGTTACCATCAACTCCGTAGATAGTATCATCGCCGTTACCGCCATTGATGATATCGTTACCAGTTCCTCCATCAATTGCGTCATTGCCCCCATTACCATAAATCGTATCATTACCTGCGCGACCGAAGATAACATCAGCTAGATCATAAGGATCTGTAACCCCTAAGCCTCCGTATATCGTATCATCACTACTCCCTCCATAAAGTCTGTCTTCTCTGCTGGTGCCGTAAATTACCATAAATATTCCCCCAATAAGGCTACTTAATTAATACATTTTTGAAATTAAATTTACAAAAAAGTTCAATTTAACTAAAAAAGATAAATAAATACGGTTTTATAAATACATTTACACAAAAATAACTAACTAATGCAATAAGATAACAAATATTGTTATCATCACGCCGTGTTCGACTTTTTTCTGTAATGAACTGATTTTCCTTAAGACTGCTTTTTGAAAATTTTGGATTAAGCAGTCTGCCATTTCTAAAATCAATCGG